>JBLNEJ010000299.1:0-16380 GCA_050262535.1 Clostridia bacterium | reverse complement strand
CCGTTTTACTTGAACCAGGCTTGGACGGTATTCATCGCAAATCCAGAACGTGTCGTCCTTCGGGTTATAGGCGATTCCTTCAACATCAAGTCCGTACGGGTCATACGCCAGCTTTGTTTCGGCTGCAGCGTCGTACGGGACTTCATCCGTTCCTTCCAGATTGGAAACACCGGAAATAAATTCGGTCCCTGTGATCGGGTCTTTGCCAGATGCGAGCTTGAGCGGGATGGTCTCAAGAATGGTAATGCCCGCTTTCTTGGAGACGGAGATTTTGTAGATGGACGGCGTAAAATCTTGCAGCGGGAACGTGCGTCGCTTCGCATCTCCAACCTTGATCTCACCGTTCGGCCCCCTGTCGCTGGTCGTATAGAAAACATCCGCTGGATCACCGGGCAAATGGATCAGGGAGGAGAACCCGCCCATTTTGATGCCGGCCCCCAGTTCAACTGGATCTTTCAATTCGTAGGTCGCTTTCAGCTTCGCCGAAGCTTTGGCGTTTGGTGCGATCTCTTCAGACTGGTCAGCGGTGCTGGCCGCAGCGCCTGCCGCGCCCACAAGCAAAGCAGCCGCAAGGGTCATCGATGCTGTATAGTGCAAAGTCCGTTTCATGAGAAAAACCTCCTGTATGACAATCTTGAGACGATTGTACAGGAGGTTGTTGTATCTCATGTTAACGAATGGTAAATGTTGTTTATTTTTTCACTTCAACGATACGGTTTTCCACTTTCGGATTGAGTGTCTTTTGCTTGATGATCGCTTCTTCGATCACGCTATACAAGGTCAAACCTGTATTAAAGGCGTTCTTTTTCAGCGATTCGTAGCCGTCGCCGCCAACAGCAATGAAATCATTGGTTGCCACCTTGTACGTTTTCTTCAGATCCAGCGGAGCATCGCCGATCTTCACTTCCAGTACACGCTCGCCTGCCGGTTTGGTGCGATCGTAAGTAAAGGACATACCGCTGATCTGCGGGAAGCGGCCAGCTTCTTCTTCCACTTTGCTGACGCCGTTTTCGAGAGCTTTTTTCAGCTCTTCTCCTGTTGCTTCAATGACAACGAGCGTGTTCGGGAATGGAAGCAGCGAGTACAGGTCTTTTTTGGTGATATCGCCCGCTTTCAACTGCACGCGGATTCCGCCTGCATTCGTCAGCGCAACATCCGCTTCGTGCCCAGCGATCGTTTTGGTGCGTGCGAGCATCGTATCAGCAATGTAGTTCCCGATATTCGTCTCGCGGCTGCGGACAAGCTTGCGGTCACCATCGAGGTCCACTTCGGCTTTCGCAATCACCACGTTCATGACTTCATCGACCTGCTTGACAACGTCCTTCACTTGCTTCTCAATCTCAGGATCTGGTTTGACCGTTTCGTCGTATTCTTTCAGCCCGCCGCTAAAAGCAACCAGTTCTTTGTCCAAATAGTAAAGGTCGGCACGACCGAGCGATTTGCCATATTCCCAGTCCTGCACGATGTAAGTGCCGTTGACGACCTCTGGCGTTTTGAGCGGTGTATGGGAGTGACCGCCAACGATCAGGTCAATGCCTGGCACATTTTTCGCAATCTCTCTGTCAACCTCGATTCCGATATGAGAAACGATGATAACGTGATCCGCATCTTTTTTCAGCTTCGGTACGAGCTCTTTTGCAACCTCGACCGGATTTTTGAAGGTTAAGCCCTTTACGTTGTCTGGATGGGTCAAAATCGGTGTATCTTCCGCAACCAATCCGATGAATACGAATTTTTTGCCACCGATTTGCGCTTCATAGGTCGGCAACAGCAGGTTGGAGCCGTCCGCCTTGAATACGTTGGCGGAGATGACCGGATACTTCAGCATGTCACGCAGCTTCAGCAACTGCTCATAGCCGAAATCGAACTCGTGGTTTCCGGAAGCCATCACGTTGTAACCGAGGCTGTTCAGAATGGGCACGATCGATTCGCCTTTAAACTGGTTGACAAAAACAGTGCCCTGGAACGTATCGCCGGCATCGAACAGCATGAAGTTTTCGTTTTCTGCCCGCCATTCTTTCAGCAGGGTAGCCATCTTGGCATAGCCGAATTCTTTTCCGTTTGCATTGTCGTCAATATGTCCGTGCACATCATTTGTATGAGCAATGGTAAAATGGGTCGTCAGCGCGTCGCCGAGGGCTTGGAAGAAGTCTCCACGTTTTACATGAGCTTGTTCAGCCAGCTTCAGCTCATAGCCAAACGCCTTGGCCATTGCCACAAGCTTTGCGGAGGAAGCGGGCTTGTTTGGATTCTTGGCATCGTCTGCCGTGACCGCTCCCTGAGCTTGTGCCCAAGCAAGGTACGGTGCGGACCAATGTCCACCTGCAACAGCCTTGATTTGTGCTCCTTTTACCCTGGCAAACAATGTTACGGCCTCAGCCAGCGTCACATTGCGTTCCAGGAACAGATTGCCTTGCTTGTCGGCACTGATCCATTGCTTTTTGGTCATCCACTCGGAATGGTTGACAGGGTGAAGTGGTGCTGCAAAAACGGAACTGGCCAGCATCACCGATGACAGGAAACCGGCAGCCAGCGAAACAAACAGTCGTTTCGAACGTTTCAAAGAAAATTCCCCTCTCAATAAAATTTTATTAAGATATCTTAACCCAGTATAGCAAATTTTGGACAGGATGTTACCTTATTTTTGCAATCGACAGTTGAAGTCGATAATTCCCGAATGGCAGCAGCTGATCGAGAAAATCGTTCAACTCTTCTTGTTTTCCCAGCCTGGCCTTGAGCCAATAACAGCCTTCGCCGCTGACCCGATGGGCTTCCTCAACAGCTGAAGCGCTTTGCAAAAACCGTTGAAAGCTGCCATGATCGTTCGATTTCAAAAACATGGTGATCAGCGCAACGAGCGGTCTCCCCATTTTCTCCTCGTTCACTCTCAGTGTAAAAGCTTCAATAATTCCCTGCTCGGTCAGCCGTTGAATCCGTTGGGCTACCGCCTGTCCTGTGAGATGAACCTGTTCCCCGATCTCTTTCCATTGAAGACGTGCATTTGCTTGCAGCAACTGTATGATTGCGATATCCGTCTGATCAAGCATTAACGGTCCAATTCCTTTCATCGTGAAAATGAAAACAGCCTGTTTCTTTCGCCGGATGGCGGTCTGCCTTGCTACAATTCAGTTATAACAAAGGAAAGGACAATTCGCTATGAAAATTCAACTGATTCGCCATGCTACTCTGCTCGTGACCTTCCACGGCCAAACGCTGATCGTCGACCCCATGCTCAGTGACAAGGGGACGATGCCCGCTGTCTTCAATACAGCCAACCAAGTCGCAAATCCGCTCGTCTCTTTTCCATTCGACGTCGAACCGCTTCTGTCTTCGCTGGATGGCATAATCGTTACCCACCTTCACCCTGACCATCTGGATGCAGCGGCACTTGAGCGCTTGCCCAAGCACGTCCCGTTGTTCTGTCAGCCTTGCGATGTCGAACAGCTGACTGCACACGGATTCAAGCAGGTGCTTCCCGTAGAGTCCACTGTTTCCTGGCAAGGGATCTCGCTTTCGCGGACTGGCGGCCAACATGGAACCGGTGAAATCGGCCAAATGATGGGGAACGTTGCGGGCTTTGTGCTGGAGGCTACCGACGAGCCAACGACGTATATTGCAGGAGATACAATATGGTGTGAAGACGTGAAGAATGCAATTGATCGCTTTCACCCCTCGGTCATTGCGGTAAACGCGGGTGCCGCACAATTTCTGGTCGGTGATCCGATCACAATGGATGCAAACGATGTCGCAAGTGTATGCCGCTACGCACCTGGCGCGCATATCCTTCCCGTCCACCTGGAGACATGGAATCATTGTTTTTTGACCCGAGCTGCTTTGCAGGAGTCGCTGCAGGCTGCCGGACTGACGGAACAAGTGACCATTTTGGCGGATGGGGCGGTTTTTACACGATAGCGGTTGTCATGATCCATGTTGAAAAGAGCAGGCTGCAATTATGCCTGCTCTTAGTCGTCCCCGTCCATTGCAGCCGGCAACCGAAGGGAACAGATCGTTCCACGCCGCAGCTCGCTGCTTACACGGATCGTACCTCCGTGAATTTCCATAATTTCTTTCGTAATTGGCAAACCGAGGCCTGTTCCGCCCAGTTCTTTTTTTCGTGATTTTTCCCCGGTATAAAATCGGTCGAACAGATAGGGCATCGCCTCAGGCGCGATTCCATCGCCGTAATCCGTCACCGTAATCAAAACAGAGCCCTGATCATCCGGAGGGGTGACGGCAGCGATCGAGATCACACCACCTTCAGGCGAATGGCGAATCGCATTATAAATCAGGTTCATGAACACTTGCTCTATCCGGATTAAATCGGCCCTTACAACCGTATCGGCAGCTTCTGGGGAAATGTTCAATTCCAACCGAAGGCCATGTTCCTGAACATCAAAGGAAAAGTATTCATACATATGGTCGAGCAGCCCGTCTATCCTCAATGGGACAAACTGAAAGGTAATTTTTCTTGCCTCCAGCCGCGACAGCTCCAGCAGGTCCTGGATCAAGCGGTTCACCATGACGATTTTGTTGTAGATCCGTTCGACGTACTTCGTACTTCCTCCTGAGATGATGCCATCAAGCATCGCTTTGGCATATCCTTGAATCGCGGTTATCGGTGTACCCAATTCATGGGAAATATTTGATAACAGATGCATGCGGGACTGTTCCAGATGCCGCAGCTCCGTATTTGCCCGCTGCAAATTCGCATTGGCCTCTTCCAGCGCCGCGGTTCGCTGCTTGACCCGTTCGTCCAGACTTTGATTGATCTGGATCAGTTCATCTGACAAGCTTTCTGCCTTGTTATACGCATTGGCGAATTTCATCGAAAGCACCGTCATCTGCATAAACAAATAAAGCAAAACACTCGCGGGCGTAAGATAGCCGGTGCGAATCAATTGGTTCGAATACAAAATATCATTGAGCACCGCCACAAAAATGATCGTCCAGGCGAACAAGGTAAGCCATGCCCCCTCGCGCCCTTTGTGCACAGCACGGATAAAAATGACGAAGGTATAAAGAAAGACCGCGATGATGTGCAATTGAAAGGCTTGCATGGTATAGGTGTAGTAACGAGCAGGAAACACCAGCGCGAAAACCGTAAAGCAAACACCAAGTGCTTGAAAGACTCGCGTTACCCGCAGGCTTGCCTCTTTCGGAAACATCGAATGGCTCAATTGCAAAGAGAGGATAATGGCAACATAGTATGATATGTATTCCACCTTTACGATCCATTCCCATTCCAGACCAGGAAATAGCAGAGTGATCAGCGTTTCGCCGGTCAGCAAATTGCGAATGGAACCCGAAATGCAAATGATTCCGAGATATAGCGGTGCCCGATCGCTTCTCCGATACAGGAACAGGCCCACATGATAAACACCCATGATGCAGAGTGCACCTGAAACAAGCGTCTGAAAAATGATCCTTTTCTCACGAATCAAGGAAATATCCAAAGCATTTCCGAAACGGATCTGTTCCCATATGCCTGCTTTGCGTTGCACAAAGTTGGACACGTACAAGACGAGCTCAACGGTCGTACTCGTCGGCCGGAAATAGACGATTCTGCTGAAATAACGCGGACTCATCTCTTCCACCGAAACGCCCACATGCCCGTTGGCGGCGTACGGTTTTCCATCGATCCAGAGCTGATAGGCCGAAGCAATGCCCGGGATGTGCAACGCCTTGATCGTATCCAACTCAGACTCGGACAAGCGGATTAAAAGGCGATACGTCCCATAGCCCATATTGTCGATTGGTTTTCCGGCGATTTGCTGTTCATTGCTCCACACGGAAGGAACCTGGATATATGCCGCATCCAAAGCAGGCTTGTGCGTCTGAAAGGGTTCCGGCGCTCGCAGCTGCATCCAGAAAAATTCCCACTCCCCGTTCAACGGGAGAGGACCCTTCTTAGCAAATGAATAGTGCCGTAAATCAAGAACACCCTTTTCGACCCGATGCGATTCGGGCAGGTCGTTTTGCTGATTCCAAGTGATTGTCACCAATCCGCTGATGACGAGCAACACCGCCGTCAGCAGTATCGTAATTTTAGTCTTCATGAAGGCAGTCCTTGATCTTGCTTGCCAATCCATCGATAGCCGATTCCCCGCACGGTTTGTATATACAACGGAGACGTTCCTTCCGGTTCAATTTTTTTACGGATATTGCTGATATGCACCATCACCGTGCGTGTATCTCCGTAGCTCCCGACCCCCCATACAGCCGCATACAGCTCCTCGAAGCTGAACACCTGATTGGGGTGGGAGGCAAGAAAAATCAGCAAGTCCCGTTCCTTTTGCGTGAGCGTAATCGGCTCGTTGTACAACCGGATATCAAGTTTTGTCAAATCAATCTCCAGCTCTCCGAAACACATCACCTGCTTTTCAGCAGGCAGAATATTGCGACGCAACAGCGCTTTAACCCGTGCAACAAGAATATCGGGATGAAACGGCTTGGTCATATAGTCGTCTCCCCCGAGCTCAAGGCCGGTGATGATGTCGCCGGGCTCGTTTTTGCAGCTTAAAAACAGCAGCGGCACTCCTGTATCCTTCCGAATTTCCCTCGCGATTTGCAGACCGTCGAAATGTGGAAGCAGGATATCCAGAATGATGAGATCGTAAGAAGCCTGCTGAAAGAGACGCATGCCCTCCAGCCCATCCTCTGCCGTTGTCACCCGATAACCTTGATTGAGCAAATACATTTGAATCACTTCACGAATGTCTTCATCGTCTTCGATAACTAATATGCTTTCGTTTGCCATTCCCTCATCCCTCTTTACCTCTGCCTTGCGCCTTGTGGGTCGACATTTTTCCCTAAATTTCATCATAGCGTGAATTCTTGCAGATGAAAATGACATAGATGATAAAAAATGGTTGATTAAACGTAAAAAAACCTACCGCTGAAAAATCCAAGCAGTAGGTTCGATGATTTGCGATTTCAGAGGGTTACAATCGCTTCATTGCCCGATAGGCGGCTTCAATCGTAAACTCAATGTCATCCTCCGTATGCGCTGTTGACACGAACATGCCTTCAAACTGCGAAGGCGGGAGCATAACGCCTTCCTCCAGCAAGTATTGGAAGTACTTGGAGAACATGTGCAGGTCGGCTGTTTTGGCTGTTTCGTAGTTTACGACCGGGGTTTCGGTAAAGAACAGGCAGACCATCGAGCCAACATGATTCATCGTGTGCGGCAGTCCGAGCTTGCGGGCATTGTCCACCAAGCCTTCGGCAAGTCGGTTCGAGCGTGCGGCAAGCTCCTCATAAACACCTGGTTTGCCGAGCTCGCTAAGCGTTGCAATCCCGGCAGCCATTGCCAGAGGATTCCCGGATAGCGTACCTGCTTGGTAAATCGGTCCAGCCGGTGCCATTTGCTCCATAAATTCACGCTTGCCGCCATATGCGCCGACAGGCAAGCCGCCACCGATGACTTTCCCCATAGTGGTCAAGTCAGGATCAATGTTGAACAGCTCCTGCGCGCCGCCGCGAGCAACACGGAATCCGGTCATGACTTCGTCAATAATAAGCAACGTGCCGTATTGGCGGGTAATCTCCCGCAAGCCTTCGAGGAAACCAGGCAACGGCGGCACAACGCCCATGTTTCCGGCAATCGGCTCCACGATCACGGCAGCCAGCTCGTGTCCAAAGCTTTCGAATGCGAGGCGCACGCTTTCCAGATCGTTGTACGGAACCGTAATCGTGTTAACCGCAGTAGAGCTAGGTACGCCCGGGCTATCTGGCAAGCCCAGTGTGGCGACGCCGGAGCCTGCCTTGATCAGCAGGCTGTCTGCATGTCCGTGGTAGCAGCCTTCGAACTTCATAATTTTGTCCCGTTTGGTGTAGCCGCGGGCAAGACGCAATGCGCTCATTGTCGCTTCTGTCCCGGAGTTCACCATGCGGACGATTTCGACCGATGGAACGATCTCACAGACAAGCTGTGCCATCTCGGTCTCACGTACGGTTGGCGCACCGAAGCTTGTCCCGAGAACGGCTGCTTCCTGGATGGCTTTCAGCACGGTTGGATGGGAATGACCGAGAATCAATGGTCCCCACGAACCGATGTAATCAATGTATGTATTTCCGTCAATGTCGGTAATTTTGGAGCCTTCCCCTTTGGCGATAAAAACCGGGTTGCCGCCTACGCTTTTGAATGCGCGCACAGGGCTGTTTACACCACCGGGAATGTATTCTTTGGCTTGTGAAAAAGCTTGAATCGATTGTTCATATCCGCGATGCATCTGAACATCACCTCTCGTATGGATGGATGAGCGAACAGCGCCCGTTACCAGATGGCAACCAAAGCGCTGTTTCTCATCGTATTTGTTTTACAGGCCCAAGCGTTGCGCGACTTCCTCTTCCCACTCGTAAATTTCCGGGGTGAAGTACGACACGCGGGTCTTTTTGTATTCCTTGGTGGAGTACAGCGTAATCCGGTCGGTTATGCCGGTTTCGTCCTCGATTGCTTGCAGGATCGATTCACACTCTTCCATATCGCGGCCGTGCACCATCGTAAAGATGTTGTACTTCCAGTCCGGATAGGTCGGGCGCAGGTAACAGTGGCTTACTGCGCGGAAAGAGCCCATTTTCAGCCCGATTTCGTCCGCTTTGTCTTCCGGTACATTCCAAACGCCCATGCCGTTTGCCCGGAAGCCGGCTTTGCGATGATTCAGCACAGCGGAGAAACGGCGCATTTGTCCGCGCTCTACTAAGCCATTGGCGATTTCAAGCAATTCGTCTGTTGTCATGTTGGCATTCGCCGCCATGATGTCGAACGGACGGGCGGATACCACCATGTCTTTTTGCAGCTCGCGGATCGCAATGATGTCGCGTTCGGTCAGCTCACGATTCATTGCAGCCTGGCGCATTTCCTCCGTATAGGTTGGCGCTGCCTTGGCATTTGCCTCGTTTTCCTTTTTCACGTCTAGCTGAACACCGATCTTGAAAAGCTTCAGCGTTGGCAAAATACGGATCGATTCCACCTGTGCCAGCTCGCCCAAAATCTCAACCGTTTTTTCCAGACCAAAACGGCTGTTTGGTGGTACCGCAATCGTGAACCACAGGTTGAAATCGTGGTTGCGCTTGTAGTTATGGGTGATGCCCGGATGCTGGTTGAAAATTTTCGCCATCTCATCCAGCTTCTCAGGGGCGATGCGAGCTGCAACGAGGCTGGACTTGTAGCCCAATGCCTTCGTATCGCAGATCGCCGAGATTTGGCGAATGGATTCGCCTTTCATCTTGGCAAGACGCTCGAGGAAAATCTCCTCGGTCGTCCCGAGCTGCTCCGCCATCCCCTTGAACGGCTCGGCGACCAACGGAATTTCCTTTTGAACCAAATCCAAAATTTCTTTATCCAGTGCATCCAGCAGATCTACTGACATTTAGTTTCCTCCCAGCCATTTGGCAACGTCTTTCGCATGGTAGGTAATAATGAGGCCAGCGCCGGCACGTTTGAAGCCGACCATCGTTTCCATCACGATGCGCTGCTCGTCAATCCAGCCATTTGCGGCAGCTGCTTTTACCATGGCGTATTCCGCACTTACGTTGTAGACCACGATTGGCGTGTCAAAGCTTTCACGCAAGCGGCAAATCATATCCATGTATGCAAGACCTGGCTTCACAATCAGGAAGTCCGCCCCTTGCATGACGTCAGCAGCAGCCTCGCGCAACCCTTCCAGTGAGTTGGCTGGGTCCATCTGGTACGTTTTGCGGTCGCCGAACTGTGGTGTAGACTGGGCCGCATCACGGAATGGACCGTAGTAGGCAGATGCGTATTTGACCGCGTAGGACATGATCGGAACGTTCGTGAATCCGGCTTCGTCCAGCGCTTCGCGAATGGCAGCCACAAAGCCGTCCATCATGTTGGAAGGCGCGATGATGTCCGCTCCCGCTCTCGCCTGGGATACAGCTGTTTTGGCCAACAGCGCAAGCGATTCGTCGTTCAGCACGTCACCGTTGTGAATCATGCCGCAGTGCCCATGGTCGGTATACTCGCACAAGCAGGTGTCAGCGATCACGAGCAGCGTCGGGAACGCTTCCTTGATCAGGCGTGTCGCCTGTTGCACAATGCCATCCTCGGCATACGCACCGGAACCGCAAGCATCTTTATCCTCTGGCACCCCAAACAGCAATACCGCCTGAATGCCCAAATCGACAGCTTCCTGAATCTCTGCATGCAGCTGGTCAAGCGAAAGCTGGTAGACACCCGGCATGGATGAAATCTCAATTCGCTTGCCTTTGCCCTCAACGATAAACAACGGATAAATCAAATCTTCCTTACGCACATGATTTTCCCGAACCAGATCGCGCATCGCCGCACTGGAGCGCAGTCTGCGATGCCGTTCAAACGTTTGTGTCATCCTTTTCTCCCCCTTAGCCCTGCTTGATGACGTCAAGCAAGCCTTGTATCGTGTAGTCGCTGGCTACCCAGTCAACGGTCAGTCCCAGTTCACGAGCCGTGTTGGCCGTAATCGGACCGATGCAGGCAATTTTCACGCCTTCCAGCAGTTGGGACAAATCGTGACCTTGCATCGCCTGGACAAAATTTTTCACCGTGGACGAGCTGGTGAAGGTAATGATATGGATTGCTTTTTCCTCCAGCAAGGAGAGTGTCTCCGCAATGTTTTCTGCATCTATTAGCGTATCATAGGTATCGGCTTCCGTCACGTCGAGCCCCAGCTCGCGAAGTGTTTTTGGCAAAATCTCACGGGCAATGTCGGCACGCGGCAGGAGAACGCGTTCCCCTGGCTTCAGTTCACCTTTCAGGCTGTCCAAAAGCCCTTCATTGCGGAATTCGCCTGGGAGCACATCAACCGTAAGCCCTTTTTCTTGCAGTGCTTCTGCCGTTTTCGGCCCGACCGCCGCAATTTTGCCACGCAGGCTGCGAATGTCCACTCCAAGCTCGCGCAAACGCTTGAAGAAGAAGGCGACACCGTTTGGACTCGTAAACATCACCCAGTCAAAGGACGACAAGTTTTGCAGTGCGTCATCAAGCGGCTTGCTGTCGCTTGGCGGCACCATTTTGACCAATGGGAACTCGAATGGCTCTCCGCCCAGCTCCGAAATTTGTTCCGACAGCTCGCTCGCCTGACTGCGGGCGCGTGTAACCAGAATTCGTTTGCCGAAAAATGGCTTGTTCTCGAACCATTGCAGCTTTTCGCGCAGCGCTACAACCTCGCCGACAATGATGATCGCCGGATTGGTCAGACCAACCGCTTCCCGCTTCTCGACGATATCTTCCAGTGTACCCACAAGCGTCTCCTGATCTACAGTGGTTCCCCAGCGGATCAGGGCAACCGGTGTTTGCGGCGAGCGGCCGTACTTGATCAGTTGCTCTCGGATAAAGGGAAGGTTGCCGACGCCCATGTAAAAAATGATCGTTTCCACAGCGGTCGCCAGCTTCTCCCAATTGATGCTCGACTCCGTTTTCTCCGGGCGCTCATGACCCGTGACAATCGCCAGCGAGGAATTGAAATCGCGGTGTGTGACCGGAATGCCGGCATAGGCAGGTGCCGCGATCCCGGATGTAATGCCCGGAACGAGCTCGAACGGAATGCCGTGCTTCACCAGTTCCTCCGCTTCTTCCCCGACACGGCCAAAAATCGACGGATCACCGCCCTTGAGCCGGGTTACGACCTTTCCTTCCATCGCTTTATCCACCAGCACCTGATTGATTTCTTCCTGTGTCAGCGTGTGACGGTCTGGCAGCTTGCCGCAGTAAATCAGCTCCACGTCTGGCTTGGCATGTGCAAGCAGACGCGGGCTGGCCAAGCGATCGTAGACGATGCAGTCAGCCAGTTTAATTGTTTCCATTCCGCGAACGGTAATCAGCTTGGGATCACCCGGTCCCGCCCCTACCAAAAAAACTTTCCCTTTGCTCATCGTGCATTCTCCTCCAGTACCTTGGCGAGAATCTCGCCCGCTCCCTGTTCCAGCAATGATTCTGCAACCAGTTGACCGAGGCGAACCGGGTCAGTTCCTGTTGCGGTATGCTTCAGCAGCTGTGATCCGTCCGGTGCCCCTACAAGGCCCGTCAATGTAATGTGCGTTTCATTTTCAATCGTTGCGTATGCTCCAATCGGTACCTGGCAGCCTCCCTGCATTTTGTGCAAGAACGAACGCTCGGCCGTAACGGCCAATCGGGTCGGCTCATGATCGAACGTTTTGAGCAGCGCCAGCATCTCCGTATCATCGGCACGGCATTCGATCGCCAGGGCGCCTTGCCCGACTGCCGGCAGACTGATTTCAACGGGTAAAAACTGCGTGATCGTTCCTTCCCACTGCACCCGCTCCAGACCGGCTGCTGCTAGCACGATCGCATCAAAGCCCTCTTCCTTCAGCTTGCGCAAGCGCGTATCGATATTCCCCCGAATGGACTGAATGCGAAGATCCGGACGATAATTCAGCAGCTGCGCAGAACGGCGCAAGCTGCTCGTGCCGACCAGTGCCCCTTCCGGCAGCTCGTCGAGCGTTTTTCCACTAAGGGAGATCAAGACGTCACGGGGATCAACCCGCTTCGGAATCGCTCCGATCACAAGTCCTTCCGGCAGCTCGGATGGCATATCCTTCAGGCTGTGGACAGCCATGTCAGTTTCCTTTTCAAACAGCGACTGCTCGATTTCCTTGACGAACAGCCCTTTTCCACCGACCTTCGAGAGCGTCACATCGACAATCCGGTCTCCCTTGGTCACAATCTCATGAACGGTAAAGCTCGAACCCGGATGCAACTGCTTCAATTGATCAATGACCCAATTGGTTTGGGTCAGTGCCAGCATACTTTTTCTTGAACCTACGTTCCACTTTCTCATAGTTGCCTCCTAGTACTCTTTTGTAACGGTTCGCACCAATTCCGCCGCCATCTCATATCGTTCCTGATCGGCTGCTTCCACAAAGCGGCTGTCCAGCAGCTCGCGGAATATGCGTTTCCGCTGGCTGTGATCACTGATCTCGGACAGCACCTGATGGCGAATCGTTGCCAAAAACTCGACATATTCCTCATATTCCGGTCCAATCTCCCGCTCGATCCGCTGTTTGATCTTGCGTGCCAGCCCCGGACTTGCACCCGAGGTGGAAATGGAGATGGTCAGCTTGCCGCGGTGTACGACCGACGGCAAAATAAAATTGCACAAATCGGGCCGATCCACAATATTGACCCAGCCCCCCGACCGTTTGACTGCTTCATAGACGAAGTGGTTGACACTGCTGATGTTGGTCGCGGCGATCACGAATGCGAAGCCTGCCACATCACAATCGGTGAACGGCTGCTTTCGCCAGATCAGCTTTCCTTCCGCTGCCCACAGCTGGATGCTCTCCCCTGCTTCCGGTGAGACCACTGTAACTTCTGCACCCGCCCGGATCAAGGAATCCACCTTGCGCGTTGCCACTTCACCGCCGCCAACCACGAGGCATCGTTTTGCGTGTATGTCTATGACGATCGGAAAATACGAATCCATTCCTCAAACCCCTCTACATCCAACGGTGAAAGCTTGACACATCTGAAGACAAAAAGTTGATTAACAAGAGCGAAAATGCAACCAGGTTCGCCGTAGCCAGCTTGGAGCCTTGCCATTTTTCCGTATAGCGCTGGTACATAATAATCGAGTAAGCGATGAGCATGATGACAGATGTGCCCACCTTCGTATCCATCCAGAAGGGAGCAGCCAGTACGAGGTGCGCCCAAATCGATCCCAGGATGACGCCCAAGAGAAGCAGCGGCATGCCGATCATGTTCATCCGATCCGAAAACAGCTCCAGCCGGTCCAGACTGGGGAGTCGGCGAAACACCGTCGTCCAGCGCTTTCGCTTCAGCATGTGGTGCTGGACAAGATACATCACGGAAAAAATCATGCTAAGCGAAAACGCCCCATAGCTGATGATGGACAGCGTAATGTGCACGAACAGCAGCTCCGATGTAAGCGCTCGCGTCTGTTCAAGCTGTCCGGTATCCTGGGCAAACATCGAGAACGACAGCGCGATGAACCCGATCACATTCGTAAAAAAGACAATCAAATCAATCCGGAAAAAGTAGTTCAAGATCATGGAGAGAGTTACCAGAACCCATGAATAAAAAAAGAGCGTCTCAAACAAAGTGAGAACCGGGAAGTACAGCTTCGCGGTCATTTGCGAGACGAAAAAGATCGTTTGCAGGCACCAAACGATGGCAAGCAACCCAAAAGCCATGCGATTGACTTCTCGGTTGCTCTGCAAAAAATCATGAAAATAGAAGAGAACACTAGCCGCGTAGAGAAAGATGGTCACGTCATAAATCCATCCTACATCCGCCATCTCTTCTCCCCTCTTTCGTATAAAGAACGGGCGCCTAATCGCTCGCCCGCTCTATTTATGTTTTGTACAATTGCTTATTCACCAATCCGGGAGGCCAGCAGCTTTTCACGAACAGTCTGCTGTTTTTTTGCCAGCTCCCATTCCTCTTCTTTTTTGTTCCGTTCAAGCATCTCTTCCAGAGCGAAGATGGTAGAGAACATCTCCAGCACTTCGTCCCCGCTCTTTTGCACAGCCAACTCTTTCAGGCGAACGACGGGATCATGCAAAATCTGGTTGATAATCCCTTTCGTATGCTTGCGGATGATGTGCAATTCACGCTCTGACAGGTTGGGCAGCTTGCTTTCGATCTTGTTCATCGCATCACCGTGGATCGCGAACGCTTTTTCACGCAAAGCAGAGATGAGCGGAACAACGCCAAGCGTCTGCAGCCAAGATGTAAAGGCGACGATTTCATCGCAAATCATCTTCCGAATCTGCTCTGCTGCCTGCTGTCTTTCTTCCAGATTGCTTGCCACGATTCCTTGCAGGTCATCGATATCGTACAGGAACACGTTGTCCAACTCATGCAGCGCAGGGTCCAGGTCACGCGGAACCGCGATGTCGATCATGAACAACGGACGGGATTTCCGTTTTTTCACGATCGGCGCCAGCTGTTCTTTGGTGAGAACATAACCGGTCGCACCAGTTGAGGAGATGACGATGTCGGCTTTGAGCAATGCCTCAGGCAATTGCTCCATGGTACAGGCATCTCCGCTGAATTTTTCTGCGAGCGACTGGGCGCGCTCCAGCGTACGGTTCACGACGCAAACTTTGTTGACACCGTTTGCACTCAGATGCTTGGCGGTCAGCTCACTCATTTTGCCGGCCCCGAGAATCAGGACTTGCTTGTCGCGGAACGAGCCAAAGATTTTTTTCCCCAGCTCAATCGCAGCATAGCTGACAGATACCGCATTCTCATTGATGCCTGTTTCGGTATGCGCGCGCTTCGCCAGCGTAACCGCTTGACGGAACAATGTATTGAAAACGGTACCAGTTGCTTCGTATTTCTGTGCAAGCAAAAACGAATCGCGTACTTGGCCGAGAATCTGTGTCTCGCCCATCACCATCGAATCAAGTCCACAGGTAACGGTGAACAGATGCTCGATCGCTTCTTCGTTTTCCTTGATATATAAGTAGGGTTGGAACTCTTCTTTGTCTATGCCAAACCAATCCGCAAGAAAATTGCGGGTATAAAAGCGGCCGGTATGCAGCTGGTCGCACACCACGTAAATTTCGGTGCGGTTGCACGTGCCGATAATGACGCATTCGACGATGCTTTTCGTCTGTGAGAGAAGGTGCAGCGCCCGCGGTGTGCTGTCGTCATTAAACGTGAATTTCTCTCTAATTTCGACAGGTGCTGTTTTGTAGTTTAGTCCCAATAGCAGGATATCCATAGCCTTCCTCCCAAAACGATTCGTTCAAATTGCACTCTCATTATATCATTATGTCCCCAACAGATGGGTTTAAAATGTGAAAAGTTTTTTAACGACATGCTGTCTTACGTTTGTTCATAGCGGAAGCGATTGACGATTGTTTCCAGCTTTTCCGCCTGGCTGGAAAGTTGATTGGCTTCAACTGCCAGTCGGTTGACCGCTTCCGTCTGCCCTTCCACCGCACCCGCGACCTCGCCGACCCCTTCGGAGAATTCAAATGCAATAGCTTCCACCTGTTTTATTGTTTGCATTGCAATGCTGCAATTATCCAATACATGTTCGGCTCGGTCAAGGTTTTGAACGGCTTGCTGCTCGTTGCGAGAAATGACGTTTTGTAGCGAATGAATGGCACTGCCAGCGGCATTCACCTGTTCGACAGCGGTGCGCAGCACATGCAACCCCATCTGTGAATCGCGCTCGGCTTGCGCAGCTTCGCTATGAATCGTTTGAATGGTGGCCACGATCTGTTCGGCAAACCGTGTTGTCTCCTCAGCCAACTGGCGCACTTCCGAGGCAACGACCGCAAAACCGCGCCCGTGCTCACCCGCCCTAGCTGCTTCGATGCTCGCATTCAGGGCAAGCGTATTCGTCTGCCGTGCGATGCGCGTAATGGCAGTTGCCTGCTCCGCGATGA
>JBLNEJ010000298.1:0-3732 GCA_050262535.1 Clostridia bacterium | reverse complement strand
CGCCATTGTCGTCTACGCTGACAATCGACGGGGTCAAATGCTCCCCCAGCGCGTTCGGGATGATCGCAGGCCGATCCTTGTCCCAATAGGCGACAAGACTGTTGGTCGTACCCAAATCGATTCCAATCGTTGTCACGTCTTAACCCTCTCTTCCATGCTTGTACTGGAGATGTTTTCTAGCCTCTGCCATATTAAACCACATCATTCCAAATTATGAAACGATTGATGGAAACATGGGATCTTATGAAGGAAAAATGGTATGAATGTCCCAATCTCGAATTGTCTGTCGGAAAAAACAAAAAGCCCGACCTAAACGGTCGGACTCTTACAAATATTCCAACTATACCCAACCGCGCGCTTTCATCGCCTCATGAATTCGCTTCAGCGAGATCATGTACGCAGCGGTGCGGAAATCGGTTTTGTGCTCATCTGCCAGCGCTTTTACGGCATTATAGGAATTAACCATGACGTCGCGCAGCTTCTGGTTTACTTCCTCTTCGCTCCAGTAGTAGTGCATCAGGTTTTGCACCCACTCGAAGTAGGAAACGGTAACGCCCCCTGCATTCGCCAAAATATCGGGAATGACGAGCACGCCTTTTTCAAACAATACCCGGTCGGCTTCCGGTGTTGTCGGGCCGTTCGCCGCTTCTGCCACGATGCGGGCTTTCACCTTATGTGCATTTTGGGCCGTAATGACATTTTCCAATGCAGCCGGGATCAAAATGTCGACGTCCAGCTCCAGGATTTCTTCCGGGTTAGGCAAATGATAGCGGGAATCGTACTGCTTGATCGTTGCCGTGTCCTTCAGTTGCTTTACCTTTTCGAGATCGAGACCCTCTGGTTGGTAAAGCGCTCCTTTGGAGTCGCTGATCGCCACGATCCGGCAGCCTTGCTCGGACAACAGGTTGGCAGCGATTCGACCGGCATTGCCAAAACCTTGAATGGCGACGGTAGCACCCTTCAACGATTTGCCCATGCAGTTCATTGCTTCTGTGATCGCGAATACGCATCCGCGTGCGGTCGCTTCGTTTCTTCCTTTGGAACCGCCGATGATCAATGGCTTTCCGGTAATGACGCCAGGACTGTAGGAGCCTTTGATCCGGCTGTACATATCCATCATCCAGCCCATGATTTGCGGCGTCGTGTACACATCCGGTGCCGGAATGTCCTTGTCCGGTCCAACGATTGACGCGATCGCTTCCATGAAACCGCGGCTGATTCGCTCCAGTTCATTCTGACTGAACTCATGCGGATCACAGATGACGCCGCCTTTTCCACCGCCATAAGGCAGGCCGACAACACCGCACTTGAAGGACATCCACATCGACAGCGCCTTGACTTCATCCATTGTAACATCCGGATGGAAGCGAATACCGCCTTTGGTCGGGCCGATCGCATCGCTGTGCTGGGAGCGATATCCTTCAAAGACACGGATGGTGCCGTTGTCCATTTTGACCGGGAAGTTCACGGTAAGCACACGCTTTGGCTTTTTCAAAATCTCAATGACGTGACGGGGCATCCCGAGTTGGGACGCGGCCTTTTCAATCTGTGTCTGTACAATCGTATACGGGTTGAGGTTTTCCATCGTCTCTGTTTTTTCTGTCTGTTGGATGGCTGTCATCTCTTCCACTCCTTCTCCAGTGCTGCTTCTTTTTCTGAATTCTCCTACAACCGTATTTTAGTCTTGCGTAATAATCGAAACAATATAATATTTAGATTACATTGATCGCATACTGAGATTGATTGTGGAAATGGGGTGGGCAGACATCGAACTGAGGCAGATCCAATATTTTATCGAGGTCGCCAAACTGGAGCACATGACCGAGGCTGCTCATGCGCTGCATGTGGCGCAATCGGCCATCAGCCGGCAAATTTTCAATCTGGAAGCAGAGCTTGGCGTCGATTTGTTTATTCGCGAGGGCCGCAACGTAAAGCTGACCCCAATCGGCAGAAGGTTTCTCGCCCATATGGAGCAGGCGATGCAAGTCATCGGGGAGGCGCGCAAGGAGATTGAGGAGTTTCTTGACCCGGAGCGTGGTGTGATCCGCATCGGCTTTCCGAGCAGTCTGGCAGCCTATACGCTCCCGACGGTCATCTCCGCATTTCGCGGAAAATACCCGCACGCCGGCTTTGCCCTGCAGCAAGGGGCCTATCGCATGCTGGTCGACGCGGTACACAAAGGTGACATCGATCTGGCATTGATCGGACCGGTGCCGACTCAGGAGAAGCAGATCAAGGGGGAAATTTTGTTTCTGGAAAATATCGTGGCACTGCTTCCGACGGAGCATCCGTTGGCCAAGCAAGGCTCACTCCGTCTCAGTGAGCTTCGCGACGATTCGTTCATCCTGTTCCCCTCCGGGTTCATCCTGCGCGAAATCGTGGTCAATGCTTGTCGGGAAAGCAGCTTCGAACCACGTGTAGACTTTGAGGGGGAGGATATCGATGCCATCAAGGGACTTGTGGCAGCCGGACTTGGCGTCACGCTGATCCCAGAAATCACCCTGATCGACAGCCTTCCGCGCTCGACGGTCAAGCTGCCGATCAGTGAACCATCGATCACGCGTACAGTCGGGGTGATTACCCCTACCAATCGGCAGCTTCCCCCGACCGCCCAGCTGTTCTACCGCTTTCTCAAGGAGTTTTACTCCGTGCTGAACCGGTTTGGCGAATAAGCAGCTTTCCATAAGGACAAGCGCTGGCTAGCCGATCAGCCGGAGCATCTCACGAATGGCTTGTGCCACCGCGGCCGGCTGCTCGCGTTGCATATAATGGCCGCTATGCTCGACAATGACGTGGCGGCTTTGCTGTGAAAGCGTCAGGATGTCTTCATGCAGCTTCTGCCAGGCGGCAAACGATTCCGCCGTATTGAACTCCTGCCTGCCCCCCGATAACACCATCAGCGGCAAATCACCCAATTGGCAGCGTACCTGGCGAACCTGCTCCAGGCTCAACCGGAAATCGTCGTATGTCCCCTCTATGACAAACTGCTCCAGAAACAGCCTGCGCACGTCATCGCTCACAAGCGGCAGCCATTTCTCATGCTGGTCTTCATGGGAAGGCTCAACCAGCACAAGTCCGGCAACCTCTTCGGGATAGGAATGGGCAAACATGCGTACGTTTAGCCCCCCGAACGAATGGCCGACCAACACATACGGCGGCATCACCTCTTCCTTGCGAAGCAGGGTGCGGAGGTTTGCGACAATTTGTTCACTGTGGAACGGTTTCTCGCCCCGTTCGCTTTCCCCCACTCCTGCCCGATCATAGCGGAATACATTTGCCTCATCCGCGATTTCGGCATAAACCTTTGCCCATGTTTTCAGCGCAACGCCGTACCCCGACTCCAGAATAACGGTCGGTTGCCCCGGATTGGGCTGCGTGTTGCTGCAAAACAACTTGAACCCACCCACATCTACTTTTTTCTCCATCGCCTCTTCCCCCATTCGTTATGCACTTGCATCCTTACGCCAAGTATAAAACCAACCAAAAAATTCCATCAATAGCACAATTCCGATTATAATGAGTAGTACGAGTGATGCCGTTTTTGCCAAGGAGGAATATGCGCGATGGAGCTTCGCCAGTTGGAGTATTTTGTTGCGGTCTGTGATGAACTGCATTTTTCCCGAGCGGCCGAGAAGCTGTGTACTACACAGTCCAATTTGAGCCAGCAAATCAAGCTGTTGGAAAGTGAGCTGGGTGTCCCCCTGTTTGACCGGATGGGCAAACGCATTGCTG
>JBLNEJ010000297.1:0-6056 GCA_050262535.1 Clostridia bacterium | reverse complement strand
CACCTATACCAAAGCAAAGCCGGTTCAAGAAAGGCAGCTTGAGGAGCTGATCCGACCGGACTCGATCGTCTTCCACTATGGCGAGAACAAGCATACGAGAGCGTACGCCAACAACGATTGGTATCGTTATATGATCAAAGAGATGTCCAAGTGGTATTTCTATGATTTTTCCTACCATTCTCTGACGAAAACGGAGTGGGAGGAGCTGACCCAGAACCGTATCGGGCTGGAAATCCTGTACCGGGACTCGGTGCCGATTTCGATCATCAACAAGCTGTTTACGTTTCGGGGCGAGATGTATGATCAACTGAAGCGGATCGACCGCTTGTGGCTGTACTATGACAAGGAGAACGACGTCGTGTTTGCTTTGTTCATCTCGCAGAAGGACAAGCAGGTGGTTCGGGCACGTACGGTGGTCAGCGCGAAGGACCTGCAGGAATCGTATCTGCCTGTTGGCAAGCGGTTGCCCGAGCAAATTCTCAAGGTCGTTGCCGATATGCGGGCGGAAAAGGATATTCCGATCTATGAGCGTCCCAACCCATTCTGGCAAATATACTACCTTCCGAAGGATCGGCTGGCGATGCGACAATATCGGTTCAATTCTTTGCCGATCACGGAAAATGAACTGATGGAAGCGTTCTTTCTCGACCCGGCATTGGTCAGGCAAATTGTCGAACGGGACGGCACGACCATCTATACGGATGGTACGCGGGCGATTCAGATGGGACCGAACGCGCAGGCGATTACGTTTACCGATCCGGGATTTCAGCAGACCAAAAACGAAATGACCGACGAGGATAAAGTGCGTGCAGGCATTTCGTTTATCAACCAGCATTTGGGCTGGACGGATGATTATTTGTTTGAAAAGATTGAGGAGGGGGACGGACAAGGCGACGAGATCACCTTTCGCCTGTATGTCGGCGCCTATCCACTCGTCAGTATGAATCGTGAGCAGAACGATTCCATCCGCATGACGCTCGAAGACGGGCAGGTTGTGACGATGAAGCGTTCGCTGATCGATTTGGACAAGTTCATTGATTATCAGGAAATGACCGTCATGTCGGGAAGCGAGCTGTTTGAATATTTGCGGGTCAAGGGGATCGATACCAAACGCATCAAAAGCGCGTATCTGGCCTATCAAACGAAGTTGTTTCAGGGATATGTCGTCGAGTTGAATCCGGTCTGGGTGGTTACTACCGTGGATGACAGGGAGTATGTCTTCAGTGCCCGATCGATCTCAGGAGGGAAAGAGCATGGATTGGAGTAGGGCAAAAACCATTCTGATCTGGGCGTTTCTGTTTCTGGATCTGTTTTTGGGCTATCAGGTGTATGCTACGCGTTATTTGCAGTGGACCAGTACGGAGTCGGTCAAAAACGGTGCCTGGGATCTGGAGTTGTATTTGAAGCAGCAAAACATTACGCTATCCTCGGAAATGCCGCAGGAAACACCGGAAATGAAGTACTTGAATGTCGAGTACCAAGGATTCCAACTTCCGATGCACATGCTGCCGGATCAACGGATTACGCTTCAAAAAACGTCGATCATCTCGTATTTTGTCCAGCCGTTTCCTGTCACCGATGTGAAAAACCTTGAGGATTGGCTGCAGATGATGGATCAGCGGATCATGTATGCCAATCAATATCATCCGGACAGGCGGTTGAGCAACAGCGCGAGGCTGCAATATTGGCAGTACCACGGGAAATATCCGCTGTTCGTCTCGCCGCTGGAGTTCACCATTGAAAACAACCTGGTAAAGAAATACAAACAGACATACGTTCACATCCGCAATCAAGGGTCAGGGCGTCAGGTCATTTCCGCGTATACGGCGCTGCGCTCCCTGGTCGAAAATGAAATCATCCAGCCGGGGGCCAAAATTGACGATGTCACGCTGGGGTATTACGGCTATTACTATGATGCCGATATTCAGGTGCTGGCTCCGGTCTGGCGCTTCATCCACAACGGCAATATCGATTACATCAACGGATTTACCGGGGCAATCGAGCGCCCGCCTGATGACAAATACAGCATGCAACGATGAACAAATGGGAGAAGGCGATGAAAGGTGAGGTTTAGCGTTTTGGCAAGCGGGAGTACCGGAAATGCCATCTATGTCGGTACGGACCGCGCGTCTGTTTTGATCGATGTGGGGATTACCGGGAAGCAGGCAGATGCTTCGCTGAAGGAAGTAGGCGTCAATCCAGCGGAGATCAAGGCGATTTTGGTGACGCATGAGCATTCCGACCATATCAAAGGGATCGGAGTGTTTGCGCGCCGGTACGGCATCCCGATTTTTGCCAACCGGAAAACATGGGGGGAGCTTCACGGCCACATCGGTACGATTGGCGAGGAGCAGCAGCAGTTTTTTGAGATTGGCGAAAAAAAGGAATGGGAAGATCTCGGGATCGAATCATTCGGCATTTCGCACGATGCAGCCGAACCGATGGGCTTCTGCTTTTACCACGGGAACAAAAAGCTGAGTGTCGCCACCGACCTGGGCTATGTCAGCAGCAAAATCAAGGAGACGATTCGCGGCGCAGATGCGTATATTTTCGAATCGAATCATGATGTGGAGATGCTACGGATGTCCCATTATCCATGGAGCATCAAGCGGCGCATTCTCAGCGATGTGGGGCACTTGTCCAATGAAACGGCAGGGGAAGCGTTGACCGAGCTGCTGCAAGGGCAAGCAGAGCGCGTCTATCTGGCGCATTTGAGCAAGGAAAACAACATGATGGAGCTTGCCCAGCTTACGGTGAAAGGCATTCTCGAGGAAAAAGGGCTGAAGGTCGGCAACGATGTGTTCCTGCGAGAAACGTATCCGCACCGTCCTACGAAAATGGAGGAATTGTAGGAGGAGTGGCGGCAAGCGGGTTTGTCTGATGAATCTGATGATGCAGCTGTGTATCGATATGGCGTGCTTTGGCGAGGAGATCTTCCTTGGTCAGCACGCCTTTTTCAATGAGGATTTCGATGAGACTGTGCAGAAGGACCATGTTCTGGTAATCCGTCTCCTGCAGGTCGGCAAGCTTGGCCAACAGGTTTACCTCTTGTGTGGGAGAAATGGGTCGCTTCAACGGGCAGCATCCTTTCTCAATGTTTTACTTCCTAGTATAGGCGCTGTGGAAGCGATCTATGCCTAGATTCCCAAGTGATTCCACAACCTTTCCATAATTCTCACGCTACTTTCCCAAAGTGCTTTCGTATACTAAGAGTGTGAAAGGCAAGTATAACGGTCAAAGGAAGCAGTTAAGCTAGTAATGAGAGGAAAGGAGAGATTGTGCATGGGGTTCTATGATGATTATTATGAGAGTCAGCAGCAACGAAAGCGTCGGGATGTAGGGATGGGGAAAATGGTTTTGACCTCGGTGACGTCTGCAGTGATTGGTGGAATGGTCGTCTTGCTGATGCTACCGGCCATCTCCAAATCGGGATATATTCCAGCGATTCAGCCGACTTCCGCTTTGGCGATGAACAATACAAGCTCTAGTAATGCTGTCATTGCGCAGCCGATTTCGGTCAATGTGCAGACGGCTACCGTTCAGGCGGTGGAGAAAGTCGAGAATGCCGTCGTTGGCGTGATTAATATCCAGCAAGCAAATGATATCTGGTCGCAGCAATCGGGCGCTGTGGAGAGCGGCGAGGGCTCTGGCGTTATTTTTGAGAAGAAGAATGGAAAAGCCCACATTATCACCAACAACCACGTGATTGAAGGGGCGCAAAAGGTTGAAGTCTACCTAGCGAGTGGCGAAAAGGTAGACGCCAAGGTACTGGGCAGCGATACGTTCAGCGACCTGGCTGTACTCGAGATTGACGGATCGAAGGTAAACGCAGTAGCCGAACTGGGTGATTCGTCCACACTGAAGGTTGGGGAACCGGCGATCGCAATCGGGAATCCGCTCGGGATGAAGTTCTCCCGTACCGTTACACAAGGGATTGTCAGCTCGCTGAACCGCTCGATGCCGGTCGATCTGAACGGAGATGGCGAACCGGAATGGGAGCTCGACGTCCTGCAAACCGATGCAGCGATTAACCCGGGTAACAGCGGGGGCGCATTGGTCAATATTTACGGCCAGGTCATCGGGATCAACACGCTGAAAATCTCCCGTTCTGGCGTAGAAGGACTGGGCTTCGCCCTGCCGATCAACGATGTGAAGAAAATCACCGAACAACTGATGCAGGATGGCAAATTGAAGCGGGCTTATATCGGCATTACGCCGCGTGATTTGACCAACATTCCGCGCTACCACTGGACCGAAACGCTTCACTTGCCAGATAGCGTGACAGCCGGTGTCGTCGTCATGAGCCTCGCCGACTTCTCGCCGGCAACCAAAGCGGGCTTGCGTGAATATGACGTCATCACGAAGCTGGATAATCAGGATATTACCACCGGCGCTCAACTGCGCAAGTTCCTGACCTTGAACAAAAAGGCAGGCGACTCTGTACAGGTGACCTATTACCGCGACGGCTTCAAGAAAACCACGACCGTCAAGCTGAGTGAGCAAGGGAAATAATGAAGGAATGCAAGGGGTGCCATGAGCCGGCACCTCTTTCTTTTATTCAAAAGTTGGGTAGAATAGAGAACAGAGAATTGACATGAAAAGAGGCGGTACAAAACGATGGTGCAACAACCGATGAACGACAAACATGTGCAAATTCAAGGAAAAGCGACAGCCATTCAGGCAGAATTCCCTATTGTGGTGAGCTGCATGGAGCATGTCGAGCAAGCGATAGATGAGTATGTCGATGACTATGAGACGGCGCCGGATACGTTCAAGCGTGCAGATGTGGAGGATGCCGAGGTAGCGCAGGTGTGCGCGACATGCGGGCAGCCGGGCGAGGTCGTGCTGTTGAAAGAGAAGGGGCTGTAAGACGTGCAAATTACGATCGTGACGGTAGGAAAGCTGAAGGAGAAGTATTTGAAGGAAGGCATCGAGGAATACAGCAAGCGCCTGTCCGCCTACTGCAAGCTGCAGGTGGTGGAGGTGGCGGACGAGAAAGCGCCCGAAGAGCTCAGTGCGACCGAGATGGAGCAGGTGAAGCGCAAGGAGGGAGAACGCATTCTCGCGCAATTGAAGCCGGAGCAATACGTGATTGCGCTGGCGATCGACGGCCAGATGTGGTCCTCCGAGAAGCTGTCCGCCGAGCTGGATCGACTCGCCACCTATGGCAAAAGCCAGGTGGCTTTTGTTATTGGCGGGTCGCTTGGGCTGGCGAATGTGGTGCTGAAGCGGGCGGATGTGCAGCTGTCGTTTTCGAAGATGACGTTTCCGCATCAGTTGATGAGGCTGGTGTTGGTGGAGCAGGTTTATCGGGGGTTTCGGATTATGAGGGGGGAGCCGTATCATAAGTGACGGATAAAAATAATGTTGTATTATGGCGGGGGAATATTGTGGGGTATGTGGGATAGTGGTTTTCTTTTGAAAAACCGACAATATTGTCCATGATTTACCAAAATATGATATGATAGGTAGGTGGTAAATTACAATTTGGATTCATGAAAAGGTTCATTCTGAAGTGTTTCCGAAGTTGAATAGAACGTTAGGTGAAAGCACAGAAAAATTAATATTTTGCAATACTTAAGAGGTGACCATCATGGAATGGGATGTATTTATTTCACATGCTTCTGAGGATAAAAACACTTTCGTTATTCCTTTAGCAATGAAATTAAGTGAACTTAAGGTAAAAGTCTGGTTTGATATGTTCACATTAAAGGTTGGTGATAGATTATCAAGGTCAATTGATAGGGGGTTAGCTAATTCAAACTTTGGAATAGTTGTGATAAGTAAAGCTTTCATAAAAAAGAACTGGACAGAATATGAGTTACAAGGATTAGTAAGTAAAGAGCTAGGGAGAAGTAAAGTTATTTTACCAATTTGGCACGATATCACACGAGAGGATATATTAAAATTTAGTCCTACACTCGCTGATAAATATGCTCTTTTAACTGAAAATTCAGCGATCGATGAAATAGCATATAACCTTCTAGAGGTAATTCGTCCAGACATCTTTAGTAACCTACAAAGAATAGCCGCGGAAGCTGAAATGAGAAGAAACC
>JBLNEJ010000296.1:0-6514 GCA_050262535.1 Clostridia bacterium | reverse complement strand
TTGCAATTGATTGCAAAACTCCTCGATCTGAAGCAAATCCTTTTCGGAAAGCTCCGTTTTTTCCAGATGGGGGGAATGGAACGATTTCATCCAGATCACTCGCTTACTTTATGAAGTGGTCTGTTCACTTGCCCGTTATGCATTCAAAAGCTGGGCAGCCAATTTCGGCAACGGAATGCGCTGCGACATGCTTTGCTTGCGCATCCAGCTGTAAGCCTCTTCCTCGCTGAAGGAATATCGGCTCATCACTTTTCCTTTGGCCCGCTCGACAATTTTGCGTTCTTCGAATTTGTGCTGGAGATACTGCATTTCCTTGCGCAACGAAATGAACCGCTCGCGCTGGCTGATCGCGATTTCGACGGCGGGAATGAGGTCTTCCTCTGACACCGGCTTCACCAGATAAGCGGTTACCCCTACGTCACGTGCTTCCTGCACCAATTCCTTCTGGCTATAAGCCGTCAAAAGCAAGATGGACGCGTCGCAGGATTTGCGGATAATGTCCGTCGCCTTGATGCCGTTCATGCCTGGCATCTTCACATCCATGATAATGAGATTCGGCTTGTGGCGATGGGCAAGCTCTACGGCTTCCTCCCCATTTTTCGCCTCTGCCACCACATGATAGCCTTCCGCTTCGAGCATTTCCCGCAGATCCATGCGGATGATTGGTTCATCGTCAACAATCAGGATGTTGTGACCGTTCATCGACTACTCCTCCTCGCGCATCGGGATGAAGACGCTAACCTCCGTTCCGTGACCGGTATCCTTGAACGTCAGCGTCCCTTCCAATTCCTCCTTGATCAACGTGTCCACAATTTTCAATCCCAAATGACCGTTTTGCGGCGTGCTCCCTTCATATCCGATGCCGTCCCCATCGTCGATCACCTTCAGGATCACCCGGTTGGCATCCTTGCAGATTTCAATCCAAATGAACCCGTGGGACCTTTTTGCGAACGCATGCTGGATACAGTTTTGAATCAGTTCGGTTATGATCAACGCAAGCGCCATCGCCTTGTCGGAGACGATCCGAAACGTATCGCCTGTCAGGTTGATCTCGATCAGCTGGTTCGGCCTCGCCATGGAATAGGCAACCATCCGGGAAATTTTGGTGATCAATTCTTTCATGTCCACCAATTCCAGCCCGCTCTGCGCCAAAATTTCATGGATGGCCGAGATGCTGTTGATCCGATTGATGCTCTCCCGATACACCTTCTCGATATCCGGCAAGCCCGAACGGCGTATCTGAAGGCGGAGAAGGCTTGCGATCGTTTGCAGATTGTTTTTCACGCGATGATGGATTTCCTTGATCACCGCAGATTTGATCAATAGCTGCTTTTCCTTCTCTTTCAGATCGGACAGATCCCGCAGCAAAACAATGCCGCCGACCGTTTGCTGATCGCGGGAAATCTGGACTGCTTTGATGAGCAACGTGCTTTTTCCCAGCTTCTGTTCTTTGACGATCATGCCTCCGCTTTGCTGGAATTGCTCGCGGGAAAACTGCCCGTACATAAAGCGGTCGATCAGCTGCCCTTTTAACGGAACTTGGTAGCCAATCTGCTCGAGCAGCTCATAGGCGCGGGCATTGGCATGGGTAATCGTATGCTTGTAATCAAACAGGATCATGCCTTCGTTCATATGCGACGAAATCTGGTTCTCGGACATGGCGATTTCCATCAGGGAAACGCTTAGCTGCTCGGTCGTTTCCGTCAACAGCTCCACGTTTTTTTCCTGCTCGACCTTGTCAGAGATGTCTTGCTCCATGATCAGGGCGCCGATCGTGACACCTACATCATTTTTGATAGGAACCACATTTTGCTGGACGGCCACCTGCTCCTGGGACGTGCCCCGCAAACCTAAAATCGGTGATCCGGAAGCAAGGCACAAAAGAACCGCCGGCTCGTTTTCGGCCAAAGCCTGCTCTCCTACGACGGAGTTTTTGTACAGTGATTTGGCCGTTGCAGGGGATGCCTGGGCTACCACAAGCGCAACCGTTTCATCCACGGTTGGGCAATCGATGAAAAAATCCGCCTGCATGAGATCAGCAAAAACCTGCAAGTTTTTGGATATCTTTTGAATGACCCGTACATCGCCATCTGAAAGCGTTGTCTTTTTTTGGCACAGCTCGAGAATGGTAGCCATCATCATCCCTCTGTGAGTCGGTCATTAAATATTTTCTGAATATAATAAATATTATTCTATAAACCGACCGAAACCACAAGAGTTTGGTTACTGCAATCGGCTGCTGAGCAAGGCATGAAGCTGTTGAATGCCTTGACCGGTTTCCGCCGAGGTAAGCACGATCTCTCCTTCTGCCAATGACTCGCGCAGCATTTGTATCGCTTCGTCCACATTTGCCTTTGGATGATCGATCTTGGTAATCACCCCGATCGGCGGGATCGGAAACCCCTGCGAAAACCCAGGCGGAAAATAGTTCCGCTCACGTGTCGCGTCATGCACCATCACCAGGATCGAGGCTTCCAATGCAGTCGCCATCAGCGTGCGGTAGTAAAGCGGATTCTCGCTGTATTCGCCCGGCGTGTCTATGAGCCAGTCCCGGTATTCCAGCGTTTGCGTTTTTCGCGCGGGCTCCTGATCGCCCATCAACACCCGAACCAACGACGACTTGCCTGCTCCCACAGCACCGATAATCATCACCCGCTTCATCATGTAGCCCCCCCATCAAGACCTCGTTAACATCGCGGGAGAAAACCGCAATTTGGAGGAAAGAAACGCGTTCACCGCCTCGATCGCCATCTCGACTGCCGAAACATCGCCCACAATGATCAGCGAGCCGGTAAAGCGGTCGAGAAATCCGAGATCCACATTGGCTGCCTTGGTCGCAATATCCGCCGCGATTATCGATGTTTCTGTCGGCGTCAAGGTCATAATGCCGATCGCTCCCAGCTCCTTGATCCCCAGCTTGGTGTAAAGAACCGGATCAGGATTGGCGATGACATGTGCCAGCGTCACCTGTTTGCCAGGCACATATTCCTGTATCACACGCTGCCGCTCTTGTTCCACTTCCATCCCTCCTTATCCGTCAGCCGGGTCCAGCGTCACTTCAAACGAATCGACAATGCCGACAATCACTGCGTCGATTGGGGCATTGCCTTGCCCGAACAGGATGCGGGCTGGTGTGCCGCGCGATACGATCACCCGCTCGCCTACGCCAGCGCCAATCCGGTCGGCGGCAATCACCAGCTGGCCGCTCTCCCGTTCATTCGGATCGATCGGCTGCACCATCAGCAGCTTCAGGTTTTCCATTCCGGTTTCCTTCTGGGTCGCCCACACGCTTCCCACCACTTTTCCCAAAAACATTTGCGCTCACCCTTTGCCGACGAATCTTGCCGTTATCCCTTTTTCACGCAGAACATCCAAAGCCAGCGGGGAGACAATCGTTCCTGCGGGAATATGAAGCATCTGATTGGCAAACGGCTCATTGGCCTTCACCCAGTCCGCGGTCAACAGCTTGCCGGTAAATGCTGCGCCTTGACCAGCCGATGCTTCACCACCGCTATGCTCTGTCGTTGATTCGATGCGCTTCTTTGCCTTGAGACAGGCAATCACGCCGTCAGCCAGTTCACATTGCGGCAGCAGATTGACTCCGAGCTCACTCATCGCTGCCAGATGACTCGCAAACAGCCGCTGATACGGCTTGGGCAGCGTCACCACCTTCAACGTGCGTCGGTCTGCCCGCTTCAACCCAGGAACATCGTTGCCGACAAAAACCGGCTTTCCCGTCACGAGCGCAGAAAAAATGATCTCCGCTTTGATTGTCCCTTTTAATCCGCCTGCCACTCGCGCTGCATTGTCCAAATCGATCTCCGGGACGATGACAGCATCGTAATCACGCGGCACCTCCAGCGGCGCTGGCGCATACTCATCGGCTGTGATCAGCTTTCCGGCACCACCGCATTCGATACGGTGCATGCCCAGCCATGAAGAGGTTTCCCCATCGAGAAACAAAATGTCATGACAGACTCCTGCGTTGCCAAGCTTGATAAACTGGTCGAGAAACGGTTCATGCGCCGTGCTGTCGCAAAAAATATAGAGCACCCTCGGCACGGGAGGCCGATGTTCGCTCGCCATTTGACCGATGATCTCCCGCGCGATGGAGGCGATCAGCTCTTTTACATCCATCCTGCATCACCCTGCCTTCCAAGCACCCAGCTCGCCGTTCTTTCCGCGCACAGTCACTTGATCACCCGTCTTCAGGTTCGCCGCATTCCCCTCGTCCAGATCGATGTGGAAATCGAGCGCATAGTTGGGCGATACACGCACCACGACGTCTGGATAAATGATCGGTCGATCCCCTGTCGTCTGCAGGATCAGTGAATCGCCGTTCTGCACACCGAACTGTCTGGCTTCTTCGGCAGACATGTGAACGTGGCACTTGGCGATGATCACGCCTTTTTCCAGCGTGACGAATCCTTTGGGACCGATCAGCGTGATCCCCGGCGTACCCTCAATATCACCGGATAATCGGACCGGCGGGTGGATGCCCAGTCCGAACCCGTCCGTTTTGGAAATCTCCACCTGGCTGGCTCCGCGGGCCGGGCCAAGCACCCGCACATTTTGAATCAGCCCTTTTGGACCGTGCAGCGTAACAAGCTCGGCAGCAGCGAATTGTCCAGGCTGCGACAAATTGCGAAACGGAGTGAGCGAATAACCTTGCCCGAACAGCTTCTCTACATCTGCAGGTGACAGATGAACATGTCGGTTCGATACACCTACAGGTATCGTTGGCAAATCGCTTCGTTCCACTGACTCCTCTGGGCCAGACGCTTTCATCTGAATCCCTCTCCCCTTCAAAAAATCGATTGCCGCCGGGGTGAATCGGTCATTCGCACGCACCGGAAACGGGTTGGGAATACCTGTGCGCAGCATGGCCCTGAGTGTGGTTTCCGTGATCAGCGCCATTCGCTATGCCTTACCCTTCCAAGCGGGGCAAAATCAGCTCGATATCGGAGTGCGGTCGTGGAATGACATGGACGGAAACAAGCTCCCCGACTTTTTCCGCTGCCGCTGCGCCCGCATCCGTTGCCGCCTTGACCGCTCCGACGTCACCGCGCACCATGACCGTGACCAGCCCGCCGCCGACATGCACCTTGCCGATCAGCTTCACATTTGCCGCCTTGACCATCGCATCCGCCGCTTCAACCGAACCGACCAGCCCTTTCGTTTCTACCATTCCGAGTGCTGACATTTCTCCTGCCATGAGATATTCCTCCTTTAAATTTTCAATTATGCTTTCATTTCAGCCAAAACGCTTTTGATAATCGCCATGACTTCCTCCCGACTGATCCCTGCCGTTGCTTGTGCCCGTGCTCTTCCCGCAATTTCCTCAACCATTGTCGTCTCTTCAGGCATTTCCCGAATGCCAAAGGCCACGCGCTTGATATTGAGCAAATGCTGCGGGCCGATGTTGTCGGTCGTAATGTTGTTGCCAAACGATCCGCAGCCGAGTGTCATTGATGGCTGGATGCCCGTTGTCGCCCCGATGCCGCCAAAGGTAGTCCCGCTGTTGACGACGATGCGTGACGCGGGCTTTTGCAGGGCGAATGCCTCGATTACCGACAGCTCCTCACAATGCAGCCCGAGCGTATGGCCCAAGCCGCCAAGGTCAAGCAGCTCCATGCAGCGCTGACAGCCTTCCTGCCAATCCGCAACCGTGTAGAACGCCAGGATAGGCGAAAGCTTTTCCACCGAAAACGGATACGCCTTGCCGACCAACTCCTCTTCGGCGATCAGTACCCTCGTCCCCTGCGGAATGCTGATGCCGGCCAATTCAGCGATCGCTTCCGGCGAGCGTCCGACAAGTCCGGCGTTCAAGGAACCGTTGATAAGGATGATTGCTGCAACCCGCTGCTTTTCATGATCATCAAGAAAATATGCGCCCTGTGAGATCAGCTCGCTTTTCACCTGCCGCTTGATCGAGGCATCCACGACCAGCGCTTGCTCGGAAGCGCAAATGGTTCCATTGTCAAACGTTTTGCTCTGGATGATGCGGCGAACCGCTGCGGGAATGTTTGCGCTCGGATGAATATAGACAGGCACATTTCCCGGGCCAACGCCGTATGCGGGCTTGCCTGAGCTGTATGCCGCCTTGACCATCGGCGTACCGCCCGTCGCCAAAATCAGATCGGTTAGTTTGTGTCTCATCAGCTCATTCGTCGCTGCCAGCGTCGGCTTGTTGATGCAGTGGATCAAGCCTGGCGGAGCACCCGCCTGCTCTGCCGCCTGCCGCATGATGTCGGCCGTCTCCTGGCAGCAGCGCGCTGCGGTTGGATGAGGGCTGAACACGATGGCATTGCGGGCCTTCAGCGCGATCAACGATTTGAAAATGATCGTCGAGGTCGGATTGGTGGAAGGCACAATCCCGGCAATGATCCCGACTGGCTGCGCAACTTCCCAAACCTGCTTGCCCTCATCTTTGGCAATGATGCCAACCGTCTTCATGTCTTTGATCGCTTCGTAAACGTCGCGGGCAGCAAACAGGTTTTTCGTCGTTTTGTCG
>JBLNEJ010000295.1:0-4397 GCA_050262535.1 Clostridia bacterium | reverse complement strand
GAGAAAAGATATACTGGAATATCCAGCATCTGAAGACAGTGCATCTCCCTTGATTTTCCACAGTCCGGCATTTCGTCGGGCTGTTTTTTTATTCGCCCTTCGCCCACATCTCCGGTGGATTGAGCTCGTAAATCCCATCTTCACGGTACATGTAATGATTCATGATAAATTCACGGCGGATGGTGGCGAAATCGTCATGAAATTGCTTGATGTACTCATTGATCTCTTTTTCCGCATACTTTTGCCCCAATTTCAAGCCTGACACGAGGTGTTCAAAAACATACAGCTTCTTTTTGCGCTGTACCGGAATTGACTTGAGCTTGCCTTCAGCAGTGAAAAAGTTTTTCAGCACGCGCTCTTTTTCCGTATCCATCTCGACATCTCCCCTCTGGATGACATGCAGGATCGCCTCTGCGTCCCGTCTCAGGTTCTCCTTGTGCAAGTAAAAATAGATCGTGTTTTTATCCCGGCGCTCATAAATAATCCCCACCTCGCGAAGCTTCGCCATATGATGGGTAATCGTCGGCGGCGTCAGTCCCAGTTTGCCGGCAATCGCCTGCCCGTGAAGGGGGCCTTTGGACAAAAGCGCCAGAATACGAATGCGCGTAGGGTCCCCCATTGCCTTGTGATAGTTCACCAAATGCTGCAATTGCACACGTATCTCTCCCATCCATCACGATAGTTACAAGTTGATTAGATAATAATCTAATTAGATGAAAAAAGCAAGCGAACACGCTGGTTTACTCGTGTTCGCTTGCTTTCATGCTGCAGGGTATGTCACTTACGGCTTTGCTTTTTGCAGACGGAGGGCATTGGTTACGACGGATACAGAGCTGAGCGCCATCGCGGCTCCTGCTACCCATGGAGCAAGGAAGCCTGCGGCAGCGATTGGAATTCCGATGATGTTGTAGGCAAGCGCCCAGAACAGGTTCTGCTTGATGTTGCGCATCGTTTTTTTGCTCATGCTCATCGCATCCGCAATGCTGTTCAGGTTTCCGCGCATCAAGGTCACATCTGCCGCTTCCATCGCTACGTCTGTCCCCGTTCCCATCGCCATCCCGATATCAGCAGTTGCCAGCGCTGGCGCGTCGTTGATGCCGTCCCCGACCATGGCGACCTTTTTGCCTGCACTCTGCAATTTTTTGATCTGTGCTGCTTTTTCCTCCGGCAGCACCTCTGCAATGACATTGGTGATGCCTGCCTGGCGACCGATTGCTTGTGCGGTCCGCTGGTTGTCGCCCGTTAGCATGATGACCTCAAGACCGAGCGCTTGCAAACGTTGCACGGCTTCCTGTGACGTTTCCTTGATTGTATCGGCAACGGCAACAATCCCCTGGTAGCTGCCATCGACGGCGATCAGCATCGCGGTCTTGCCTGATTCCTCCATGCTGCTCATCTGCTGCTCGGCATCTGCTGGCACCTCGATGCTGTGTTTTGCCATCAGCTTGCGCGTTCCTGCCAGGACGATTTGGCCTGCTACGACCGCACGAATGCCATAGCCGGGAATCGCCTCAAACGCATCGGTTTTTGCCAGCTTGATTCCTTTGGCAACGATCCCTGCAACAATCGCCTCTGCCAACGGATGCTCGGACTCTTGCTCGGCAGCTCCCACCAAGGCAAGGAATTGTTGTTCATTGACACCCGGTGCTGTCACGACATCGGTCAGCTCCGGTTTTCCTTTTGTCACCGTACCAGTCTTGTCGAGTACGACGGTGTCGATCTGCTGGGTCTGCTCCAGATGCTCGCCGCCCTTGAACAGGATGCCCAGCTCAGCCGCGCGGCCGGAGCCGGCCATGATCGAGGTGGGCGTTGCCAGCCCCAGCGCACATGGGCAGGCGATGACGAGCACGGCAATCGCTTTTTCCAACGCCTCGCCGACTTGCCCTGGCGCAACCGCGAAATACCAGAGCAAAAATGTCAGGACAGCGATCCCTACGACGATCGGGACAAAAATCCCGGAAATCTTGTCAGCGATGCGCTGAATGGGTGCCTTGGAGCCTTGTGCCTCTTCAACGGCACGAATAATTTGCGCAAGTGCCGTCTCTTTTCCTACTTTTGTTGCCTCAATGACGAGCACACCGTTTTTGTTGATCGTCGCCCCGATCACGTTGTCACCCGGCCTTTTTTCAACCGGAATGCTTTCCCCCGTCAGCATCGACTCATCGACTGCAGAGTCACCTTCCTGGACGATCCCGTCCACCGGTACTTTTTCGCCCGGCTTTACTTTCAGCCAATCTCCTGTCATGACTTCCTCAACCGGCACCTGGAACTCCTGCCCGTCACGGATGACCAGCGCTGTCTTAGCCTTCAGCCCCATCAGCGTCTTGATCGCTTCCGAGGTACGCCCTTTTGCCAACGCTTCAAACAGCTTGCCTAAAAGGATCAGCGTGATCAGTACCGCACTCGTTTCATAGTACATCTGCACCTGATGATGAGAACCGACGGACTCGATGGTCAAATAAAGGCTGTAAAAATAGGCGGCAGATGTCCCCAAGGCAACGAGAACGTCCATATTGGCGCTTTTGTTGCTGAGTGCCTTGTACGCTCCTACATAAAAATGACGACCGATGATAAATTGCACCGGGGTAGCCAAGGCGAGCTGGAACCAAGGATTCATGAACAGCTCGGGGAGCCAAATAAACGAGGTAAACGAAAAATGGCTGACCATTGCCCAAAGCAATGGAAAGGACAGGATGGCGGAAGCGATCAGCGTCTGTTTTTGCTTCCTGATTTCCTTGGCCCGCCGTTCTCCGGGATCTTCCTCTTCCTGCTTGATTTCTGCCTGATATCCCAACTGCTCGACCTTCTTGATCAGATCGTCAATGTTCACACTCGTTGTGTCAAAATCCACCTGCGCCGTCTCCAATGCAAAATTGACGGTCGCCCTTCCGACACCTGGCAACTTGTTTAATCCTTTTTCAATACGGTTGGCACAGGCTGCACAGGTCATCCCGGTTATTTGAAGGGAAGCCTGCTCCTGTACGGCTGCTTGTTGATCACCCATTTGTTTCTCACCCTTTATCCTCATACCCCCAAGGGGTATATTTTTATGAAAAAAAAGAGGGGACGAGAGCCATCCTTTTCTTCAATGGATTGGCTCTCCCTTTCGGTTTACAGAACGTCGTAGCCTTGGTCTTCAATTGCCTGTTTGATGGTTTCCAGCGTCACCTTTGTTTCATCATAGGAAACGGCTACTGTTTTTCCAGCCAAATCTACTTTTCCTTGCGCTCCAATCTCTTTTAAGGCGCCTTCTACCGAGTTGACACAATGCCCGCAGGACATTCCTTCTACTTTCAGGGTAACGTTTTGCATGATAATCGCTCCTTCTCTTCACTATTATTTCATCAATTTGTTGACGGTAACCAGCAATTCATCGATAACCTCAGCATCGCCTGATTGAATGCGGTCGATCACGCAGCTTTTCATGTGACCTTCCAGCAAAAGCCGGCCCACTCCATTGAGCGCGGATTGGATCGCGGCGATCTGATTCAAGACATCGTCGCAATACGTGTCTTTTTCAATTAATCCCTTGACCCCGCGGATCTGTCCCTCAATACGGTTCAGCCGGGTGATCAGGTTGTTTTTCATTTTGTCTGAATGGTGGCTTTTTCGCTCATTGCAAGCCTCATCGCAATGGTTCGTTTGTTCCTGTTCCATTTACTTCCCCCCTTGCAGCTTAAATATACCATACCCCCATACCCTATGTAAAGGGGGTGGTTACATTTTTTTTCAAGGTGGTCGTCGAACCGCAGTGGCGAGGAGGAAAAGGGAGAAAACGCTTGTGGTTGGTGGGACACCTGCGTGGGAGCGTGTCTGTCCGGCTTCATTCCGAAAGCGGAACGGCGTCCAAAACATGCGGGTTCGAAGAGGATTGACACGTTGGACGCCAAGCGTGTTCCGCTTTCTCCATTACGCCTCGGTAGGTGTCCCAAAGACCACCGCTGTTTTCTCCCTTTTCCTCAACCAGCTGTATTGGTTGTCCGACTTTCTTGACAGTATCTCTATGGAGGTTGGAAACCCTGAGATTCGCTGGAAACAGAAGCGCCAACTTGAATATCCATCGGAGCGTCGGCTCCTTTTGGCGTCTTCCCCGCGAAGCGCTGCGCAGCGGACACCCCCCACTCCCTCGCTGGGTTGAGACCCCTAGCGCAGCTGGAAACCTGCTTCACCCTCCCCTAACCAAGCTTCTTTGTGCGGCGATCAGGCACTCCGGCTCGCAGGAGAAGCAGGTTTCCAAGCGGAGCGCCTTTCGAAACCCTCCCCAGCGGAGCAGCGATTCGCGGGAAACAGAAGCGCCAACTTGAATATCCTTCGGAGCGACGGCTACTTTTGGCGTCTTCCCCGCTAAGCGCTGCGCAGCGGACACCCCCCACTCCCTCGCTGGGTTGAGACCCTCG
>JBLNEJ010000294.1:0-5181 GCA_050262535.1 Clostridia bacterium | reverse complement strand
AAGCGTTCCAAGAGGCACTTGCTAAAGTAGAAAGCGAACTGGGCCGTGAGTATGACCTGATCATCGGTGGCGAGCGCATCAAAACGGATAAGAAATCGAAATCGATCAACCCATCCAACACTTCGCAGGTTGTCGGGGTTGTTTCCCAAGCAAGCCAGGAGCTGGCTGAAAAAGCGATCCAGGTTGCTTATGAAACATTTGATTCCTGGAGAAAAGTCGAGCCGATTGCACGTTCCCGCTACCTGTTCAAGGCAGCTGCGATCCTGCGCCGCCGCAAGCATGAGTTTTCCGCTTGGCTGGTAAAAGAAGCAGGGAAAAGCTGGGCAGAGGCAGATGCAGATACTGCGGAAGCTATCGACTTCATGGAATATTATGCCTACCAAATGGACAAATTGGCACAACGCCATCCGTTGACTCGCATCCAAGGCGAAGACAACGAACTGTACTACGTTCCATTGGGTGTCGGGATCGTCATTCCGCCGTGGAACTTCCCGCTGGCGATCATGGTAGGGATGACAACAGCCGCTCTGGTTGCTGGTAATACGGTTGTCCTGAAGCCAGCTTCCACCACTCCGGTGATCGCTGCAAAATTCATGGAAATCCTTGAAGATGCCGGCGTACCTGCAGGTGTTGTGAACTTCGTGCCAGGCAGTGGCGGTGAAATCGGCGACTTCCTCGTTGAGCATCCATTGACTCGCTTCATCAGCTTTACAGGCTCTCGCGACGTAGGTCTGCGCATCAACGAACTGGCAGCAAAACCGCGCAAAGGCCAAAAATGGATGAAACGCCTTGTTGCTGAAATGGGCGGTAAAGACTCCATCGTTGTTGACAATGACTGCGATCTGGAAGCAGCAGCGCAAGCGATCGTCGCTTCCGCATTCGGCTTCTCTGGCCAAAAATGCTCCGCTTGCTCCCGTGCCATCGTTCATCAGGACGTGTACGATCAAGTGCTCAACCGCGTAACTGAATTGACCAAAGCGCTCACCGTTGGCGATATCGTCAACAACGAGTACTACACCGGTCCGGTTGTAGACGAAAAAGCTTATAACAAAATTCTGGAATACATCGAAATCGGCAAGCAAGAAGGCAAGCTGATGGCTGGTGGCGAAAAAGGACCAGAAGGCGGCTACTTCATCAAGCCAACCGTATTTGCTGATCTTGATCCAGAAGCGCGCATCATGCAAGAAGAAATCTTTGGACCAGTTGTTGGTTTCACGAAAGCACGCGACTTCGATCATGCGCTGGAAATCGCCAACAACACCGAGTACGGCTTGACCGGTTCTGTATTCAGCCGCAACCGTGCTCATCTGGAAAAAGCACGCGCTGAGTTCCAAGTCGGCAACCTGTACTTCAACCGCAAGTGCACAGGCGCACTCGTTGGTGTTCATCCGTTCGGCGGCTTCAACATGTCCGGGACAGACTCCAAAGCAGGTGGCCCAGACTACCTCTTGCTGTTCACACAAGCCAAATCGGTTTCCGAACTGCTGTAAGACTTGCGTTCAACGTATTCCCAAGCCATCCTATCCGCGATTGCGGGGGATGGCTTTTTGCTTTTCGCCCAAACTAAGAGGAGAACGCCGATGAGAAAGGCAGGTGCCTGACGTTTGGTGTATTCCCTCGTTGCTTGTTTGTCCGCCTTTTTTCTGGTTTATTTGCTCATTCCCGTTTCCGTCCGCATCGCATGGCGGTGGCGGCTCATTGACATGCCGGTCGGTCGCAAGGCGCATCAGAAGCCGATGCCATTGTCCGGTGGACTTGCCATGTTTGCCGGAATGACCTTCATCTCGCTCCTGTTTGCCGAATGGGACCCGTTGGTTATGGCAATGATAGGCGGTGGCTTGCTGTTGGTCGGAGTGGGGGTTGTTGATGATTGGTTCAAAACACAGCGTAAAGATTTCCCCATCTCACCCCGTTTGCTTCTGCAGGGCCTGGCGGCGGCCATTGCGTTTGCGCTGGATATCCGCTTTCGTGGAATGAGCCTAAGCTGGTTCGGCGGAGGAGAAGGGCAAATGCTGCTCTTTCCGATGTGGCTGTCATTTGCCGCGACGCTGATCTGGGTCTTGGGCTTGACCAACATGATGAATTTTCTCGATGGGGCGGATGGTTTGGCGGGCGGTGTAACCGCCATTTCTGCTACGACGCTGTTCTTTATCGCGCTGGTCAAAGGACAGAGCCAAACCGCACTTGTGGCGGCGATTTTGGCAGGCTCCACACTCGCCTTTCTTCGGTTTAACTTTCATCCGGCGCAGCTCTTTATGGGTGATGCCGGTTCGGCCTTTCTCGGCTATACGCTTTCGCTGCTCGCGCTCGAAGGGACGATGAAGGGGGCAACGCTTGTCTCTCTTACCGTTACGGTCCTCGCGTTAGGCCTTCCGGTCATTGATACGGTGCAGGTAATGATCAGCCGCATATTAGCCGGCATTCCCGTTTACAAAGCCGATCGGCGACATGTTCATCATCGGCTTCTCTCTAAAGGATTAAGCACACGTCAGACCGTGATGGTGCTTTATTTGATCAGCATTTTGTTTTCCATAACCTCAGTGTTTCTGTTCCTGCTATTATAGATAGACGAAATTGCCCAGTTCCGTAGATCGTGTTAGAGTAATGGATATGCATGATCAGGAAATCGCCCCCCACTGGGTATAACAAGGAGTAACGAAATGGGTAAAAAACGGTTGTTAGGCACGATCATTCATCGCCTGCCGCAAAACACACTTTCAAGGACGATGGGCAAAATTACTGCTTCCCGTTTCAGCCGTTTGGCGATTCGCCGGTATATCCGCCATTATCACATCGATGAGTCTGTCATTGAAAAGCCGGTGAAAGAGTACCGGACATTGAAGGAGTTTTTTGCCCGCCGCCTGAAAAAAGAGGCGCGCCCCATCGCAAAGGGACCGGTCGTCAGTCCGGTTGATGGAAAAGTATCACAGCTTGGTGATATTAAGCACGGAACGTTAATTCAAGCTAAGGGGAAAGAATACAGTGTTGCTGAACTTTTGGGCAATGGCGAAGAGATGGCAAACCGCTTTTACGGCGGCAAGTTTATCACGATCTACTTGAGCCCGAAAGACTATCACCGGATTCATATGCCTGTGGACGGAAATCTGCTGCGCTACACGTATTTGCCAGGTAGATTGTATCCGGTCAATGAGATGGGTGTGGAGCAGGTGGATAACCTGTTTGCCCGCAATGAGCGGCTGATTACATTTGTGGAAGCTCCCGCTGCTGGCTGTGTAGCTGTGGTTAAGGTAGGCGCGCTGTTTGTCGGCAGCGTGAAGGTTACCTACAACACAGCAACAACCAATTTGAAGGGTGGACGTGTCCAGTCGGCGCAGATTGCAGGCTCGCCTTTCTTTGAAAAGGGACAGGAGCTAGGCTGGTTTGAGTTCGGTTCAACCGTCATTTTACTGTTTGAAAAAGGTTCGCTCGAGTGGATGCCGGGCATCCATGAAGGAAGCTGTGTACAGATGGGACAGCAGCTGGCGAAAATTGACGAATAAGAAGAAATTCAGGTATGATCAATGTTATGTGGTAGTTTCGGAGGTGGAGAGAGATGAGTTCAATTACACGCGAGCAGGTGGAGCACGTTGCCAATTTGGCGCGTCTGCAGCTGACAGAAGAAGAGGCTGTACGCTATACGAAGGATTTGAACGCTATACTTGATTTTGCAGCAAAATTGAATGAATTGGACACATCGAGCGTGGATGCGACAAGCCATGCGACCGATGTGAAAAACGTGATGCGTGAAGATGTTAACCGTCCTTCCGTTTCACCGGAGACGGCGCTTCGAAATGCGCCTGAACAAGAAGACGGGCAATTTAAAGTGCCAGCCGTGTTTGAATAAGGGAAGGAGGAAACGAGAGTGTCTTTGTTTGATAAACGACTGTCTGAGATACATAGCGAGCTGCGCAGCAAAACGATCTCCGTCAGCGACCTGGTCGACGCTTCACTGAAGCAGATCAGCGAGACCGATGGCGAGATCAAAGCAACGATCACTGTGGATGAAGAATATGCGCACAAGCAGGCCAAAGCGCTGGACGAGCGTCTGGCAAAGCCGGGCGAGGAGCTGGGGCTTCTGTTTGGTTTGCCTGCCGGCGTGAAGGACAACATCGTAACCGAGGGATTGCGCACGACCTGTGCAAGCAAATTTTTGGCCAATTATGATCCGATCTATGATGGAACGGTCAGCAAAAAGCTGAAAGCGGCCGATGCCGTAATTGTCTCCAAGCTGAACATGGACGAGTTCGCGATGGGCGGCTCCAATGAGAACTCCGGGTTCTTCCCGGCGAAAAACCCGTGGAATACCGACTACGTACCTGGCGGCTCCAGCGGCGGCTCTGCTGCGGCGATGGCTGCGCGTCAGTTTTTCTTTACCCTTGGCTCCGATACGGGCGGCTCGATTCGCCAGCCTGCTGCGTTCTGCGGTGTGGTGGGACTGAAGCCGACCTATGGACGCGTCTCCCGCTTCGGTCTGGTGGCGTTCGCATCGTCGCTTGACCAGATCGGTCCGATTACGAAAAACGTTGAGGATTCGGCTTATGTGCTGCAAGCGATTGCCGGACATGATCCGTTTGACTCGACGTCAGCAAATGTAGAAGTGCCTGATTATCTGTCCGCATTGACCGGAGATGTCAAAGGCTTGCGCATCGGTGTACCAAAAGAGCTGATCGGTGAAGGTATCGATCCAGAGGTGCGCGATGCTGTTTTGGCTGCCTTGAAGCAGCTGGAGAGCATGGGCGCGACGTGGGCGGAAGTATCGATGCCGCATACCGAGTATGCTGTGCCTGCCTACTACCTGCTCGCTTCCTCGGAGGCTTCTTCCAATCTGGCCCGCTTCGACGGCGTGCGCTATGGGGTAAGAGCCGACAACGCCGAGAACCTGATCGAGCTGTACAAGGAGTCTCGCAGCCAAGGCTTCGGCCCGGAAGTCAAACGCCGCATCATGCTCGGTACGTATGCATTGTCGTCCGGCTACTATGACGCGTATTACAAAAAAGCGCAGCAGGTCCGCACCCTGATTATCCGCGACTTTGCCGATGTGTTTAACCAGTTCGACGTCATCCTGCACCCGACGACGCCTTCAACTGCGTTCAAAATTGGGGAAAACGCTGATGATCCTGTAAAAATGTATCTGGAAGACATCTGCACCGTGCCCGTCAACCTTGCAGGTTTGCCTGCGAT
>JBLNEJ010000293.1:0-4805 GCA_050262535.1 Clostridia bacterium | reverse complement strand
CGGGAGAGACTTTGTCCGAAATTGTAGAGCGAATTGAACGCGAATTGATCATGCATGCCTATAAACGCTATCAGTCCACACGCAAGGTATCCAAATCGCTCGGGATCACCCAGTCCTCCCTCATGCGCCGGCTCAAAAAATATGAGATTGGCATTGATTCCATCGGAGAAGACTAACTGTACTATTTGTCAAAATATCCACTCCTTTCTATGGTTTCTCTTTCGTAACATGAAAAGGAGTGGTATTTTTTAATTGTAATGAAAACGCATCCAACACAAGGAGGCTTCGATGCTGCCGAATTTCAACCACTCGCTGTTTGAACAAATATTGAATAACCTGACGGATGGGATTTGCATTTCCGACAAGTACGGAACTACGCTGTGGGTCAATAAAGCGCGTGCCTCCATGTGCCAGGTCCCCCAAGCCGCCATGGTCGGTCGCAATGCATCCGACTTGGAAAAGGACGGTATTTTCAATCCATCGGCGACGAGACTCACGTTGGAATCCGGCAAAACGGTAAGCACTGTTCAGGAAATGAAAAACGGACGGAAATTCCTTGTCACGGGACATCTGATTCGCAACGAGCAAGGCGAGATTGACGTTGTCGTTGCCCATTCCCGGGATATTACCGAGGCTGTCCGCACCTCGACCCAGCTAGAGGAGACGGAAATGCTGCTTCGTCGGTACAGCCAGGAAATCGTGGCAATGAAGCTGGACCATCAGAAGGAATCATCCTCTGGCTTTTCCATCGTCGGACGAAGCGATGCGTACCGCAGCTTGATGAATCTTGTGGACAAGGTTGCCGAAGTCGATACGACCGTATTGATTACCGGCGAAACCGGTGTAGGAAAAAGCGTGATCGCCAAGCGCATTCACCACTTGAGCCAACGGCATGACAAGCCATTTTTGCAGATCAATTGCGGAGCGATCCCTGAAACCCTGCTGGAGTCAGAACTGTTCGGATACAAAAAAGGTGCGTTTTCCGGGGCAAATCCCGATGGCAAGGCGGGACTTGTCAAGATGGCTGACAAAGGAACGCTTTTTCTCGACGAGATCGGGGAGCTCCCACTCCATTTACAGTCCAAAATTCTTCAGCTGTTGCAGGAGAAAACATATATTCCAATTGGCGATACACAGCCGCAAACCGTTGACGTCCGGATCATAACGGCAACAAACCGGAACTTGGCCGACATGCTTGAAGAAAAAACATTTCGCGCCGACCTCTATTACCGGCTCAACATTTTACCGATTCATGTTCCCGCCTTGCATGAGCGTCAGGAGGATATTCTTTCGCTCTTGTACCACAATTTGAACAAATGTAACGAGCGCTACAAAAAAAACCGTACGTTTGCACCGAAAACATTGCAGCTGCTGCAAAATTACCATTGGCCTGGAAACATACGTGAGCTGGAGAATTTGATTGAACGTCTGGTCATTACAGCCATGGATGACGACATTTCCCCTGAGGATTTGCCCGAAAAAATTCGCCGCGACCGAAATGATGAGGGTGGCCATCTTCTCTTTTTGCCGGGGGAATCTCTTTCTGAGATGGTGGAGCGAATGGAACGCGACGTAATCGTGCATGCGTATCAACGCCATCAGTCCACGCGACAGGTTGCCAGATCGCTTGGAATTACCCAATCCTCTCTTATGCGTAGGCTCAAAAAATATGGGATTCGCGTCGAATCTACCGATGCAGAATAGCCCTTTGTTCCTATTTTGTCATATAAATTTGCATACACTAAAGCAAAATCATGGTAAAATGACCTCTTGAAATGTTCAGAAATGGAAGAAGAAGGAGAGGCATGAATGAGAGGACACCTGAGGCACTTGTGTTTTTTGCTTACCGTGACGATTTTGTCGTCAACCGTATTGTGTAGTCAGGCTGTACAAGCAGAAGAAGCGATCCTTTTGCCGAAAAGCCATCTTTACACCCCGACGCTCAAAAATATTCAAATCAAGTCTGCCGATACGCTTGTGTTTACCGTCGAAATCGACGGCACTAACACCGCCTATCTCAAGGAAGGCGATGGGACAACCACAACCTTCCAGCTTTCAGCTTATGATCCTACGGCAAACTACCGCATTTACATCAACCACGTTGAGCAAGAAGAGGGAACCGACTATACGATCGACATGGATTCCGGGACGATCACCTTTCGGATCGCTCCTGTTTTGGGAGCCGAGCTGCACGCCGAATTTACAGGAACAGAATTGGGCGTGGGCAAGCTCTTTCTTGTGCTCATCAATAGCAAAGGGACAAAAACACGTTTTCCGATTGAACTTGGATCCAACCGCATTGCCCTAGAATCGTTGCAGTTAACTGCTGGAACTTACCGTGCTTATGTCGAAAACATCGTCGGACCGGCGGTTTACACATCAACAGAAGCCCCACTCACGATCCCGAAGCAAAGTAGCAATGGGACTGGCGGGAATTTCCCAATTTCATCAGGCGATCAATTCCCCGGATCGATCAAGGTCAATTCGAATGGAACGCTCACCATTTCCATCCGGATGAAACCCGAATACTCTGCATATGTATTTTATCTTTTCATTTACAACCAGTATGGTGAACAAGTCAAAAAAATCGAGATCAACCCCAAAAACCCTGTTGCCTCTATCAAAGGTCTGTCGCTTCCAAGCGGAACGTATTCCGTCGGACTTGCTGCAATCGATCCCGTATCCGGACAATCGGCAGAATCAAACGGTAGTTCATGGACTGTGAATGGCGGCGATTCCGGTTTCAGCATTCCCTCAGGCAATCAATTTCCTGGTTCAATAAGAGTAAAATCCAATGGAACGATTACACTCTCTTTCGAACTTGAGCGCGGATACAGCAATTATTACTTTTATTTGGTAATCGCCAATTCCAATGGAAAGATCATCCAAAAGATCCGTATCATCGACCCGAAAAACCCGGAGACTGCCCTGGAAGGATTGAAACTCCCGGCAGGAACCTACAAAATTTCGCTTGAGATTACAGATCCGGATTCAGACCAATCCGCTGTATCGCTTTCGGAAATATGGACACTAACAGGCGGTTATCCCCTCGAGGAGACGAAATCCGGCACCCTGATCACAACGCTTACGGGCAAAAACTTCCCTGGCGGTATCACAATAAAGGCGGATGGAACGATCAGCTTCGTGATCACCTTCAAGCCCGAATACGCGGAATACACCACCTTTATCGTATTCCTGAATGCAGCGGGTGAAGAGGTGAGACGAATTCCAGTTGATCCGCGAAACCCTGTCATTTCGAAATATGATTTACAGCTCCTGACAGGGCAGTATACACTGGTGATCGAAATCGTTGATCCTGACACGGGAAGCTATGCCCGTTCACAAGAGGTCACCTATACAAGCAACCTGACCGGTCAAATTGTTGTGTTTATTAATGGACAGCTCCAAAACTATGAGACTTCCCCCTTTACCCAAAATGGAAGAGCGCTCGTTCCGTTGCGTCCGATTTTTGAAGCGCTTGGAGCAACCGTAGATTGGGATGAGAAAACCGAAACCGTCACCGCGACGAAAGGCTCCATGCACGTGAAGCTGACAATCGGCTCCAAGGTTGCGTGGATTAACGGCAAAAAAACGATGCTTGATGTACCAGCACAGCTTATCAATCACAAGACATTCGTTCCGATCCGTTTCGTAAGCGAAGCATTGGGCGCGAAGGTGGCATGGGATGGCTATTCGGAATCAATCATCATAACCAAATAACGGCCGTAACCGTAAGCAAAACCCCCGATCCCTGCAGAAGGAGATCGGGGGTTTTTGGTTCTACAAGATTCAGCATTTCATAAAGCACATTACGCTGCTTTTCTAAGATTCGCTTTGCTGGGAGGAAACAATCGGCATGGTCGCCATGACGTCAGCCAGCGTGTATTTGCTCAAATACTCGATCAGCTGCTGTTCTGCTCCATCCATGATTGTTTCTAACGCACCATCAAGCTGACGGCCCACTTCACCGCAATCAAGCTCTTCCTTTTCCTCGGCTTCCCGCTCATCTTGAATCGCAACGTAAATATCGGCAAGCGTCAAATGCTCATGTGATTTGCGCAAGGAATAGCCGCCATCGCGCCCTTCCTTTGCGTCGACTAGCCCGGAGCGTGTAAGGCAGGCCAGCACCCGTCGCAAAAACGTGGCATGGGAATTCACCTGGCTTGCAATCGCCGAACTGGAGACAACGCCACCGCTTTGGGCAAGCCAGGTCAGCACATGCACGGCAATGCGAAAGCGGGGTTTCGTGATCTGGTCGATTCGGTTCATCTTCATCGGTTGCGCCCGCTTCTTACAGTTTGCATGAACCGTCTGCACAGTTGCCGGCAGACTCTCCATCTTCATCGTCCTGGTTGAGCACCTGCAGGACAGGCTGGCCTTTCGTCTCTTCCCATACCTTGTTTAGGATATCCCCAAACACATTGCTTGGTTGCGCACCGGAAACGGCATACTTGCTGTCGAATACGAAAAACGGCACGCCTTTGATCCCCAACTGGGCTCCTTTGGCCTGATCCTGACGAACTTGTTCACTGTATTGATCGCTCTTCAGCATCGCAAGTGTTTCCGCTTCATCAAGCCCTGCTTCAGCAGCAAGCTTGGCCAGAACCTGATGATCGCCAAGATGCAGCGAATCGATGAAATACGCCTTGAGCAGCCGCTCGGTCACTTGTGCTGCTTTTCCCTTGTCGTTCGCATAGTGTGTCAAACGGTGTGCATCAAATGTATTTGTCATGACGGCTTCACTCAGGCGATAGTCAAGACCTACCTCTGAAGCCTGCTCGGCCACCTGATCCATCATTCCTCTT
>JBLNEJ010000292.1:0-4121 GCA_050262535.1 Clostridia bacterium | reverse complement strand
CTTCCTCAAAAAGCTTGCAGATTCAAAGACAAATATAGAATTCCTGCAAGCGTTGGAAACAGCACCAACCCGCACGGCGAAGCAAGGCAACACGACGGTGAGTTAATCTCATCGTCATTTTTTTTGGCCAATTGCATAAACTGTAAAGGTAGATTTCGAGGGTAAGGAGGGGTTTCATGGGAATGGGACTGTCTGATGCACCCGATTGGACAAACCAAGGGGATGCAAAAAAATTCGTGATCGAACAAACGTTGACGCAGGCACTGAATCCGTTTTCGTCCTGGCAGAATGGCAAACAGCCGGAGGCTCAGAAGCAAACCGTCATGACCTATTCCGTGCAATCGGGAGATACGCTGTCGGAAATCGCGAAAAAATACGGGATGACCTTGAGCGAGCTGGTTCAGGAAAACCGGATCACCAATCCGAATATGGTCGGCATCGGCATGAAGCTGATGATCAAGCGAAATGAGCTGTCCCATATGGTAAAGCAGGGGGAGACCCTTGAGCAAATCGCAAGACGGTATGCAATTCGCAAAGAGGAGATCATCGCCCGGAACCCATTGATCAAGGCTCTCTCCAACCAGCTCTATGTCGGCCAGACGCTTCTTATCCCGCTTTCTGAAACGAAACCGATGCTGGCGGGCAGTTTTCAGGCAAGGCGACAAATGGCACAGGCAGCGAGCAGGAGCATGGCGCGTTCCCGCATGATGAACTGGCCGGTTGAAGGAGCTACCGTCACAAGCGGGTTTGGGACACGCTGGGGAAAGCTGCATAAAGGAATCGATCTGTGGAATGAAAAAGAAGGAAAAACCCCGATTGCAGCTGCCAAGGAAGGGGTTGTGGTGGAAGCGGGAGCCAATCGAAGCGGCTACGGCTATATGGTCGTCATTGATCATGGGGAAGGGCTGCAAAGCTTCTATGCCCATTTGCGAAAAATCAGCGTATATCTCGGTCAGGAGGTAGAGCGGGGAGAGACGATCGGGTACATGGGCAGAACGGGGGATTCGACCGGTTATCATTTGCATTTTGAAGTGAGACAGGACGATATTCCGGTGAACCCGATTCGCTATTTGACCCGCTAGTTTCCTTGTCAAACAGGCTTGAGCGCAGTGCATGCTGCAGCCAAGCCTGTTTGTTTACTTTGCTTCGCGGTTGCGTTACAATGGCGAAAGCAAAGAAGTGAGGCGATTTTTGATGTATTTGGTATACGCTGATAAGAACGGTCAGGTGTATGACCATCCCGGATTGTGGGCGGTTGCACGCAATGGTGATGTTTTGACAGAAATATTGGAAGAAGAACTGATTCCGTTGCCGGAAGGTTCGACACTGGTCAGCTTGCCTGATACGGTTCCAGTAGGCATGGACCCGGATACCGGGGAAATGACGAGGCTGGACGACTGTACAGCAGTGGGTGCGCTGGTTCCACAAGGATTTACGCGTTTGCTGCTTCCGGGCTACATCAAGACGAACAAAGACAGCAAGCTCCCGCTATTTGGATATACCGCCGTCGTCTGGAAGGACGATGCGTTTTGGGTGGCATCGCGAAAAAGCGATGAACCGCATAAATGGAATCCGATGAATTTCCCGATGGACGAGCTTCGTTCACGGGTGGACAATACGCTTCAGCAGTTCCCTGAGAACCGCATCCTGCGGCATTTGTCTCATTGTGCCCTTGAATACGAGTGCTTGACCGCATCGAACAACTTTTTCCACCGATGGGAAGGCAGCTTGCCTGTTTCGTATACGTGTAATGCCGGTTGCTATGGGTGTATTTCCGAGCAGCCTGACGACAGCGGCTTTCCGTCTCCGCAGACACGCATGAACTTCAAGCCGACCGAGGATGAGCTGGTTGAGGTCATGCTCCATCACCTTGAGACCGAGGACAGCATCATCAGCTTTGGGCAGGGCTGCGAAGGGGAACCGTCAACGATGGCTTCGATCATCGTGCCTGCAATGCGTCGTGTTCGCCAACAAACGGATCAAGGCTATATAAACATCAATACGAATGCCGGATTGACCGACCATATCAAAGGAATCGTCGATGCGGGGCTTGATTTGATGCGCATCAGCATCATCAGTGCGATCGATGAGCATTACAATGCGTACTATCGTCCGCGCGCCTATACGTTAGAAAATGTGGCGCGTTCAGCCGAATATGCGGCAGCAAAAGGGGTTTATACCTCAATCAACTATCTGTGCTTCCCGGGCGTATTTGATCGTGAAGAAGAGATGGAAGCGATGGTTTCGTTCATCAAACGGACAGGCATCAAGCTGATTCAGCTGCGCAACCTGAACATTGATCCGGAAAGCTACTTGGCGATGATTCCCAAGGCACAGGGTGAATTGTACGGAATGAAGCAGGCGATCGAGATTTATCAACAGGAGCTTCCCGATGTCGTGATCGGCTCCTTTACCCATGTCCCCCCTGCTGAATTGCGCCGAAGGAAGAATAGAAGCTAGCAACTGTTGGCTCTTGCAATCATGTGTATCGCATGATAGTATTCTTTTATGTGTAAATTAACTCTGTTTCGGGAAACGATTCAGGGCGGAAAGAGGTGCGAGAATAATGAAACAAGGTATCCATCCTAAGTACAATCTCGTGAAAGTAACGTGTGCGTGTGGAAACGAGTTCGAATCCGGTTCCGTAAAGCAAGCTCTCCGCGTAGAGATTTGCTCCAACTGCCACCCGTTCTACACTGGTAAACAAAAGTTTATCGATGCTGGTGGACGTGTAGACCGTTTCAAACGCAAATACAACCTGTAATTTTATCTTTCCAACGCGTAAGCGAGCGGAAAGCAAATCGAGACCAGATAGCCGAGCTATCTGGTCTTGTATTTTTGGAGGGAAGGATGGCTGTACTCGTCTGGTTTCGTAGAGATTTGCGATTGCATGACCATACGGCCCTGTACCAGGCCGTTCAAACGGGAGAACCGATTTTGCCTGTTTTTGTCATTGATGAGCGGATCTATGCAAATGGTCGGATGTCGGCGAAGCGGCTCCACGCTTTTTTTTCAGCTCTTCGGGCACTTGCAGCGAATGTGGAGCACCTCGGTGGCCGATTGATGATCAAGCGCGGCGATCCCGTTATCGTGTTGTCCGAGCTTTCCGAACGATTTGGAACGGACAAGCTGTACTACAACCGGGACTATACCCCATCTGCTCTTGAGCGGGACAATCGAGTAGAGCAAGCTTTGGGCGCACGAGGTGTGGTTGTGCAGTCTTTCAAAGATTTGGTTATGCACGAGGGCCATGAGTTGTTGAACAAACAAGGGAAGCCGTATGTCGTGTTTACACCGTACCGGCGTGCCTGGCTGACATTGCCCAAGGACAAGCCGCTGCCTTTGCCCAAATCGGTGAGATGGGTGGAGGGAGCATTAGCGTGGGAGTCTGATCCGGTACCGGAGCTCGGGGAGCTTGGATTGTCCTTGCCGGATGAACCTTTCTGGCAGCAGGAGCTTTTTGGGGAACGGGTATCGCGGGAGAGATTGAGACGCTTTCTGGAAACGGGATTATATCAGTACAGATCATTACGGGATCAACCTGCCGTGGAAGGGACCTCGCGTCTCTCCTTTGCATTGAAAGCGGGAACGCTTTCCATACGGACCGTATACCATCTCGTTCTGGAGCGGCTGCAGCAAGCCAGCGGGCCACAGGCGGAAGAGGCGGAGACGTTTATCAGTGAACTGGTCTGGAGGGAGTTTTATCAGCAGGTTCTGGTTCATTTTCCTCATACGACAGACCGTTCCTTTTTACCGGCTTTCGATCAGGTGGAATGGGACAACAATGAAGAGCTGTTTCACAAATGGTGTATCGGGGAGACAGGTTATCCGATCGTTGATGCGGGCATGCGCCAATTGAATCAGACCGGCTGGATGCATAACCGCGTGCGGATGATTACCGCTTCGTTTTTGACGAAGGATTTGCTTGTTGATTGGCGAAAGGGAATGGCGTATTTTGCCGAGCAGCTCATCGACTGCGATGAGGCAGCCAATAGTGGCGGATGGCAATGGTGTGCTTCGACTGGGACGGATGCCCAGCCGTATTTCCGTATTTTCAATCCGGTATCACAAGGGGAAAAATTCGATCCGGATGGTGAATATGTGAAGCGCTATGTGCCAGA
>JBLNEJ010000291.1:0-7647 GCA_050262535.1 Clostridia bacterium | reverse complement strand
GATTATGATGGAATGGATCGATTACTTGACGCGTACCGCCGTTCCCGTCGCGATGACCATCATCATTCCATCGCGGATTGTTTCAAAGTCAAGATCAACGCCAACAACTCCGTTGGCACCCATTTGACGGGCTTTGTCCATCATTTCTTTGATAGCCAGCTCGCGGCCTTCCTGCAGTTTGCTTTCATAGGCGCCGCTGCGTCCACCGATGATATCTGTGATGCTTGCCATGAAATCCCGAACAACGTTGGCCCCGAGGATGACCTCGCCGCTGACAATTCCCAGATAGTCTTGGATTTCTCTTCCTTGCAACGTGCTTGTAGTCGTTACGATCATAGAAAAGCGCCTCCCGTTTCAACCGATATCATTTTTTGTATCTCGATAAGGTTTACGTATGAGTCTTTAAAAAGTTACAAATTACTCAACCATAGATCGTACATTATACACAAGGAGTGATCATCATGAATTTCCCGTTGAACCCGTCCTCATTTTCCGAACAGCAAAAAGAGGAAGCAAAACGTCTCATCAGCAACATCATCCAATTGACGGACACCGATGAAAAGCAAACCGTTCAGCAGCTCGTCCTGTTGCTCAATCAATTGTTACGTGTCAAAACAATCGTTCCTCCAACATCGGAGACCATGATTTTCCTTCATGGAACGAAACCAAAACTTTATCATGCGACGCGATACTCCCTGTCGTCAAGCAGCCATTTGCAGATGCTGTTTCGCATTCATGGGGACGTTGAATTGGCTGATCAGCGATTGAAAGAATTTTTGGATGGAGGGAGTGTTGATTCATGACTGATTTGCGCTATCCGATCGGAAGGTTTCACCATGAAGGGGAAGTGACAGTTGAGCAGCTGCAAGCAGCCATTCAGGAGATCACTGCACTGCCCGAATTGCTCTACAAGGCGGTCCATGGGTTGACGCCTGATCAGATGGAGACCCCGTATCGTCCCGGAGGCTGGACCTTGGGCCAGGTGGTCCACCATTTGGCTGACAGCCATATGAACAGCATGATCCGCTTCAAATTGGCATTGACTGAAGATGAACCGACGATTAAACCGTACGCAGAGGATAAATGGGCGCTATTGCCTGATTCGAAAACCGCGAACGTCGAGCTGTCTCTTCAATTGTTACCATCACTACACGCTCGTTGGGTGCTGCTGCTACAATCACTCAGCCCCGCGCAATTATCCCGAACATTCCACCACCCCGATTCAGGCAAAGTGCGTCTGGATGTCAACATCCTGATCTATGCCTGGCATGGACGCCATCACCTTGCACACATTACCTCCCTTCGGGAACGGATGGGTTGGTAATTTTACCAGCGATATTGTGAACGTCCCCGGCCTACGATAAGAGAGGAAACGCATTTTCCAACAAAGGAGTTTTCCTGATGGAAGAAATGTCATTTGCTGATGGAACGATCCTCTCCTATCGGAGTGCGGGTACGGGAATCCCCTTGCTTCTGCTGCACGCACCGCTGATCGGCCATGTCAATTTTGTTGCGCAAAAGCCGCTTGAAGATCGGTTCCGGCTGATTATCCCGGACTTGCCCGGGCATGGAGCGAGCTCCTCTCTTTCAGAGCCGTACCCGCTCTCTGTGCTTGCCCGCAAGCTGTGTGAGCTGATCAGGCGATCCGTCAAAGAAAAAACAATCGTTTGTGGCTATTCGCAAGGAGGCTCCCTTGCTCTTGCCTGCCTGCTGGCGGAACCCGAGCTGTTTGCAGGAGGCGTACTTGTCAGCGGCTTTTCCGAAGTGGACGACCTCTATTTGCATAGCCGATTTTACATGGCGGAAGCGATGGTCCGTCTGCATGGCACCCGCTTGCTTGCCAGTTCGATCACTTCGTCCCATTTGGATGATCCCGCTGCGATTCAGCTTTGGCTGGAGCATATGAAGAAAACAGACTCCGATTCACTCCTGCGGTTGTATCAGGCGGGCCATCTTTACAACTGCAGTTCTCAATTATCGGCAATTACCTCGCCTTTGTTGCTTCTGTACGGGGAAGAGGACCATCCGATGCAGCGGTATGCCAACAAAATCAAGGAGCATGTCCCGCATGCGCACTTGCATTATGTACCTGGGGTGAAACACCAGATCGTAACAAAAGCGGCACATACGTTCCACGAACACCTTGACCTCTTTGCAAAGGAAATCACCACCGAAAGAACGTTGATTCTATCAAATGGCCGATAACAAAACCCTCGTTGTCCACCAACGAGGGTTTCGCTTTGCCTGTCACACCTGCTTGGTTGGGATTCCATCATCCGGTCGGCAATAAAGAGCAAGGACTGAGTCAAGCATCGCACTTCCGTCTGCGACAGCCTTAATTTTTTTTTGCATGTACGGTTTGACAAGGTGCCACAAGGGTTGATCCACCTCGTTGAACCGGCGAAAAGCATCCAAGGCAATCCGGTCCCACATTTCATGGTAGCGCAGCAGATCGTCAGGCATGACGATTGTTCGTTGCGTGTCCGGTTCGGGCAAGCATTGAAACGGTTCATCCATATTCAGCGTTCCGTAATCGTCCGTTATTTCCTCCCCAGGAAAAATATCTCGAGCCGCCAGTTCAATATCATAAGCGGTTGCCACACAGGTGGCGTGAAAGCTGTGGTTCAAAAACTTTCCGTTATCCCAGCACAGCACATAATCCCCGTCCTGGTTGCGGAACGCGTATTTTTTTACATTCGCCTTGAGCATTGGGTCGAGCGTATCGACTGTCGTCCTTTTGATGATTTGGTCAACATCATCCATCGCCCAGAGAATCGTTCCTTTTGGAATAAAACGGGTGGCAAACACACCGTAACCAATGGTGTCGTTGATATAGCGAAGCTCAGTATGTGGGTGGATCATCGTGCAGCAGTCTCCCTCGCTTTTTTACAGAATATGCGGGAGCGAGTTACAAGGTACGATTGCCCTCAAACAATATTGACTAAAAAGGGAACCCTCTTTTGGCAGTCATTCCTGCAAAAGAGGGTTCTCGTCAGTCATGATTTACGGTTTCGGCGTAATCGCTTTGAGGGCAGAAACTGCATTTACGAGAACTACTGTTGCCGCCTTAATGTCTTCCGTTACTTTCGGATCAGCTTCAAGCGCCGTCTTCATGTTCGCTTCTGCATCTATAACGGCTTTATATTCTGCTGCGGAGGTAACTCCTCCTTCTGTGGTGTACGCCGCTTTTGCGTTTGTAGCGTCGGTTACTGCGGCATTCGCGGCGGTCGTCGCTTCCAGCAGTTCGGTTTCGGCTTGCAGCTGAGCGACGACATCATATAATGCTACGGTGGCAGCTTCAATCGCTGCCTTGTTTTTCTCAAAGGGGGCATCCACCTGTGTTTGCAGGGAATTCATCGCGGTGCTGACCGCTGCGTATTTCTCATCCGTTTCTGCTCCACCTGCGGCTTTGTATTTCACCAAGGCGACAGATGCGGGCTCCATTGCTTGCAGAGCTGCGTCCAATGCATCCTGCAGAGCTTTTGTCGCCGCCTCCAAAGCCGTTACAGCCGTGGTCAATACCGTTGACGCCGCTTCAATATTCGCTCTGACGAGTGGTGAAGCGGTTCGAGCCTCAAACAATGCACTCTTTGCGTTTTCTACCGCTGCGTACTCAGGGTCCGTTACCGGCCCACCTATGGTTGTATGCGCAGTTTTTGCAACGTCAGCCGCATCCAGCGCAGCATTTGCAGCAAGGAGTGCGTTTTGCAAGGCAGTAGTTTCCGCAACCAATGCGGTTATCTTGTTGTTCAATTGAGTCGTTGCCGCTTCCATGTCTGTTTTCACCTTCGGATCAGCATCCAGAGTCGCTTGCAAGGCAGTCCTGGCAGTCTCAACCTCCATATATTTCAGATCGGTGGCCTCTCCGCCTAAAGCCGTGTATTCCAATTTGGCTTCATCTGCTGCGGAAAGAGCATCTGTTGCAGCAGCAATCGTCGTGAGCAGCTCCGTTTGAATCTGGAGTGCGTTTGTCGCTTCGTTCAGTGTTGCTGTCGTCTGTGCAATATATGTTATTACTTTTGGAGTAGCATTGATCGCCACTCTCAGCACATCCTCACTGTCTTGTACCGCAATATAGACCGGGTCTGTGTCCAGTCCCCCAAGAGTACGATATGCTTCTCTGGCATTGGCCGCTGCATTGATCGCGAGAGTTGCTTCACCGATAATATCTTCAAACTCTTGCGTCACCGCCTTGAGGGCTGTCACTGCATTGTTCAATGCAGTCATTGCGGATTCAATTTCGGCTTTCACTTGTGGCGTGGCAGCAAGCGCTGTCTGCAATCCCACCTTGGCACTTTCAACTGCTTGGTATTCCGCTCCCGCAGAGACCCCACCTGCATTTGTGTGAGCTGTCAATGCTGCATCGGCTGCTGTTAGTGCTGTCTGGGCGGCTGTCAGAGTGGACATCAGCTCGGTTTTCGCCTTCAGAACGTTCTCCGCATTTGTCAGATCAGCCAGCTTTGTTTCAAGATCGGCCTTTACCTTCGGCGAGGCGTTCTTGGCGATCTGTAAGGCATCTTCCGCATTTTGCACCGCAACGTATTCTGCGTCCGTCGTTGCTCCACCAGCGCCTTTATATGCCGTTCTTGCTTCACTTGCAGAAGCAAGGGCTGCAAGGGCTGACGTCAGGAGATTATCCAGCACAGTGGTTTCTTGCTTCAGTGCATGGATCGCATCGGTCAGATTGGTGGTTGCGGAAAGGATATCGGCTTTTACGACCGGAACAGCGTTCAGTGCATTGATCAAACCAGCTTTGGCCGTATCAACCGCCACATACGCACTGTCTGTAGACGCTCCTCCAATGTTGCCATAGTCTGATTTTGCCTTTTCCGCAGAGAGGATCGCCGCATTGGCCGCATCGATTGTGTTTGTGAGGGACAATGTTTCTGTATTAAGCGCGTTCGTGGCATTCACCAGCTCTGTTGTGGCGGCTTCGATATCGGCTTTCACTTGAGGTGTCGCTGCAAGTTTTGTCTGCAATCCTGTCTTTGCATTCTCAACCGCTTGGTATTCCGCTGCTGTTGCAGTTCCTCCAGCATCTGTGTGAGCTGTCAGTGCAGCATCGGCTGCTGTCAGTGCTGTCTGGGCAGCTGTCAGAGTGGACATCAGCTCGGTTTTCGCCTTCAGAGCGTTCACCGCATTTGTCAGATCAGCCAGCTTTGTTTCAAGATCGGCCTTGACCTTCGGCGAAGCGTTCTTGGCGATCAATAAAGCATCTTCTGCATTTTTCACCGCTACGTATTCCGCATCGGTCGTCGCGCCGCCTGCACCAACATAAGCCGTTCTTGCCTGGCTTGCGGAGGAAAGCTCCGTTATTGCAGTCGTCAGGAGATTATCCAGCACTGTGGTTTCTTGCTTTAGTGCATTGATCGCATCGGTCAAATTGGTGGTTGCGGACAAAATATCGGCTTTAACGATCGGAACAGCGTTCAATGCATTGATCAAACCTGCTTTGGCCGTATCGACTGCCACATACGCACTGTCTGTAGATGCTCCCCCAATGTTACCGTAGTCTGATTTTGCCTTTTCCGCAGAGAGAATCGCCGCATTTGCCGCAGCGATTGCGTTAGCGAGCGACAACGTTTCTTCTTTTAGTGCATCAGTGGCATTGATCAGTGCTGTTGTGGCGGCTTCAATGTTCGCTTTCACTTTTGGATCGGCAGCCAACGTGAGGGTCAGGTTGCCTTCCGCAGTCACGACAGCAACATATTGCGCATCTGTATGTCTTCCACCTGCAGCTGCATGAGCAAGCTTTGCCTGATCAGCTTCATCCATTGCTGCTTGTGCCGCTGCGATCGTTGGGATTAGCTCTGTTTCGCCTTTCAGTGCGGTCACAGCCTGGGCTAACGTATCGATGGCTGCCTGGATTGATGCTTTCACTTTCGGATTCGCAGCCAAAACGTCCTGCAACGCTGCCTTGGCATTTGTTACCGCTGCGTATTTCAGGTTCGTACTTTCTCCCCCTGCTGCGATGTGGGCCGATAATGCATCATCGGCTGTACCCAAAGACGAATTGGCTTGCGAAATGACTGCTTTCAAGCTGTCATTTGCTGCAGCTAACGCTTCGTTTGCCAACGTCAGTTCAGTTGTTTTGGTCTCGATGTCAATTTTTACTTTTGGTTCAGCATTCAGTGCAGTTTCCAGTGCCTGCCCGGCTTCGATTACCGCTGCATATTCAGCGTCTGTCTCGGCGCCACCAGTTGTGGTGTAGGCTGCTTTCACTTCAGCGGCCGTTTCCAACGCATGTTGGGCAGCAGCGATTGGAGCAATCAGTTCTGTTGCAGCTACAAGGCGATCAACCGTTTGGGAAAGTTCCTTTGTCGCGTTAACAATTTGCGTCTTCACCTGCGGTTCAGCCAACAAGGTCATTTGTAGCGTCGTTTCCGCACCGACAACTGCCGCGTAGGCTGAATCTGTTTCCAATCCTCCCGCTGCAGTGTGTGCTGCTTTCGCATTGTCCGCCGCTGATAACGCTGCATTCGCTGCCTGAATGGCCACGAGCAAATTGCCTGTTACTGTTACCGTCGCTTTCCGGGAGTACTTGCTTCCAGAGACGACATACAAATCATACTCCCCGTCTTCAAGAGTCTCTTTGCTCCAGCTTCCCGTCGCACTGGCCAAGATGGTGATCATCGGTTTGGCTGTTCGCGGATTCGCATCCTTTTCATAAATAGCAACTTTGGCGTTTGCCGCAACTGCACCAGCCAGCCCGGTGATTCCCGCATCATTGGTGACAACCTTTGTAACATCTACCGGTTTGATTACAGCCGGCGGCGGTGTGACAATGACCACATCCTGGAACATGATTGCAAATGGACCAGAGGTTACATCCTGTGTCGCACCTGCAACTTGTGATTTGGAAATGGTCACACGGAGATCCTGTTTGCTATCCTTCTCCGCATGTTGTTCCGCACGTCCGGTAACTGCAAGCAACAGCTCCGTATCGTTTATGCGTGTAACACGAATCCCCAATCCGGCAGGCAATTCGTTCACTACAACGTCAGTCTCGGAAATGGTCGATTGGAACGTACCGTTTTTCAGAGTAATTTTCATCATGTCCAGCACACTGCCGTCGTTTGCTGCCGATTCGCTCAGCGATGTGGCTCCCAAAATGATCTGTGGCACTTCGCCTGTGACTGTCACCTCAAATGATTCGGTTACATCGTCGATCGTTGCTGTAATCGTCGCGGTCCCAATACCTACCGCGGTAACCTTCCCGCTCTGATCAACCGTTGCCACCTGTTGTTGATCCGACTCCCATTTCACCTTTTTCCCACTGACCTGGTTGCCCTCTTCATCCCATGCGGTTGCAGTCAGCTTCAATTCGCCATCCTCTTCGGAACCAAGCTGCAATTCTGAATCATCAGCACTGTTTCGCAGCTTGATTGATTCGACTGCAGCTCCCTTTTTCGCGATCGTAAACGTTTCGGCCAGCTCAGTTACGTCATCATACGTGACACCGATGACAACTTCCTGCTCTTCCTTGGCAGCGGCAATTTCTTTAAAGGTAATAAAGGCGGTATTGCTATGTTTATTCCAGTTGAAGCCCGTTGCTTTTAACGGAGTTGCGCGTTTTCCATTGATTTGGCGCGTAAACGTGAAATCGCTCAGCTTTGGCGTTGTTTCTGGTACGCTGTTGAACTCGGC
>JBLNEJ010000290.1:0-9734 GCA_050262535.1 Clostridia bacterium | reverse complement strand
GACAAGGAGGGACGGATCGTCGCCAGTCAGTCACAGACAGCTCTCACTGTCCCCGTCAACCGCCACATTTACTTCACACCGGGGTACAGTTCCCCTCCCGAATCAAATGGAGATGGCGTATGGCGCTGGTATGGAGCCTTTGTCCCGTCTGTTGAGCCGGAGGAGCTGTGGTTTGTTCTGGAAGCCATCGTAAAAACGGAGCCGGCCGATTTCTCCATCCCCTTCCGCCCCACAGATTTGACGGGTACCCCTGTCACCAAGCGGTATGACGAGGGTTCCAGCACGTATACGGTCAAACAGATGACAAAGGGAACCGATCCGACAACGAACGAACCTGTATGGCTGATCACCCTTTCCGGGATGATGCCGGAATCCGATTTTCCGCAATGGAAGCTGTATGATGATACAGGCCGAAGCTACGAGCTGAGCACCGATTACAGCGTCTCCAGCGTTTCGGGGAACCGTGACGGCGCTGTGCTTGACCAGACGCTGATCATAAAAGGATTGCCATCGCTTCCCCAGAAACTGACCTTGTCTTTGCAGACATTCAAAAAACGATACGCCGATCTAAACTGGAAGGTTGCGATCCCGCCCGAACGGTAACGAAATCGTTTCAATGAAAAAAGACCGGTGGCCAATCAGGCTATCCGGTCTTTTGCCGTATCCAGAAGGTGAACTTTCATGCGCTTTACCCAATCGTACCTAAACCGACTGAACCGTTTGGGCACGCGCATCTTTTTCCGCCGCGTGCGGAGCTGCCGCCCGAAAGAAGATTCCGGCCACCGCGAACGCGAGCAGCAGCAGCCCCATGACGGTGAACATCATGCTCGGCGGGAAATTTTCCAGAATGATGCCGTTCAGGTTAGGCGCAAGAATGCTGCCCGCACTGAAGTTGACTCCGACGATGACACCGACTGCCGGCACCATGTGAGCGGGCAAAATATCTGCGGCATAAGCGAGGCCAAGGGAATAAAACGAACCGACTGCCGCTCCAGCCACCGCCAAAATGAACAGCATCATCCATAGCGAGCCATTGGCCAGCGGAAACAGAATAAAGGCGATGGCGCCGACGACGGCACAGACCATCATCACCTTTTTTCGCCCAACCTTGTCGCTTAACGACCCGAGCGGCATTTGCAGGATCAGCGCGCCGATCACAAACGAAGGGAGCAAGATCGACACCACTTCCGCCGACAACCCGATGCGCAGGCCAAAGATCGGAAAGCTGCCATTGAGCGATGCTTCCATGAACCCGTACAAAAAGGAGGGAATCAGCGCCAGCCAGCCGTAGCGAAACACGTAGGCAAAGCGGTTCTGCTTTTCCGCTTGCGTCGGTTCCGGTTCCGGAAACACATTTTTCAAGCGCATCACGAGCAGAAATGAGGATGCATACAAAATGCTCACCACGACAAACGGCACCCACATGCCAAATTGCAGCAGATTGATGCCAAGCGGCCCGATGCTAAACCCGAGGCCATACGACAATCCGTAGACGGAAAGCATTTTGCCCCGCTTTTCCGGAGGCGCGATTACAGTCAGCCAAATCTGGGTGTTATAATGCAGCAAGGAATCACCCGAGCCCATAAACAGACGCAAAATGAACCAGATCATCAACCCGCTGAAAAGCGGAATCAACAGAGTCGTACTGATCAGCAGCACCAGGCCGAGAATGATCGTTCCCCTATAGCCCATCCGGTGCAAAAGCCGCTCCAGAAACGGGGAGACTAGCATGACGCCGACATACATGGCAGCAGCATTGATGCCGTTGGCGATCGGGGAAACCCCTTGCTGCTCCAGCAAAATCGCCAGTAATGGCAGGGTCAGTCCCTGACTCATGCCGGCAAAACAGATTAGAAGGATCAGTGTAGCAATGGTTAAACGCGAGGAAGGCATAAACGTAACTCCTTTCATCCCCCATCATACACTTTGACGTTACGAAAAAGTCAAGCGGGGATACTATCCTCCATCCCTCCCGCTCTCTATAATAAGGAGAGCATAGGATGAGGAGATACGATGATGTTGTTTGCCACCCCTGAACAATTGCTGCTGCTAATCAACCGCCTGTTTTTGATCGGCCTGCTTCTGTTTATGCTCGCAGGTATGCTGGCGGTCACGCGTTCCGGCTTTTTCAAGCTGTTTCTGACAGGCTTTCACAAGCTGAAAAGCTTGTTTTTCCGCAAGCCGCGCGTTCTGGACAGCGATTTGTATGGCACAAACGAAACCAGCACCCTCGCCAAACGGATGCTGGTTCTGTCGCTTTCCGTAGGCGCGGTGCTGCTGCTCGCTTCAATCTGCCTGACGGTTTATTACTATACGGTTGTTCCTGCTGCCTAGTACAGATGGCAGGCGACCCAATGGCCGCTCTGGACTTCCTTCCAATCCGGCTCGGCTACTGCGCAAGCCTCGATTGCTTTCGGACAACGGGTACGAAAGCGGCAGCCTGTCGGCAAATTGGCCGGACTGGGCGGATCACCCTGGAGCATGATCCGCTCGCGCTCAACCGTCGGGTCAGGAATCGGGATCGAGGAAAGCAGCGCTTGGGTGTACGGATGCAGTGGCTCGCGGTATAGCTCGAAGCTTTCCGCCAGCTCGACCATTTTGCCCAAATACATGACGCCGATCCGGTTGGAAATGTGCTTGACCATCGAAAGATCGTGGGCGATAAACAGATAGGTCAAGCCGTGCTCTGCCTGCAAGTCTTCAAGCAGGTTGACCACCTGCGCCTGGATCGACACATCCAGCGCCGAAATCGGCTCGTCGGCGATAATGAACTTCGGATCAACCGCCAGCGCGCGGGCAATCCCGATGCGCTGACGCTGCCCGCCGCTGAACTCGTGCAGGAACCGTTTGGCATGCTCCGGGCGTAACCCGACCTGTTGCAGCAGCTCGTGAACACGTCCCATTTTGTCCGATTTGCTCAAACCGTGGATTTCCAACCCCTCCGCGATGCTGTCACCCACGTTCATGCGAGGGTTCAGGCTGGCGTGCGGGTCCTGGAAAATCATCTGGACGTCCCGGTTGAACTGCTTCGCTTCTTTGCGGGATAGGTTGTGAACGTTTTTGCCCTGAAACAGCACTTCGCCCTCTGTGCTCTCATAAATGCGGATCAAGGTCCGACCGAGGGTTGACTTACCGCAGCCGCTCTCTCCGACAAGCCCCAGCGTCTCCCCTTTTCGAATCGTAAACGATACCCCATCAACCGCCTTCAATTGCGTTCCTGTTGCCAACGAAAAGTGTTTCTTGAGATTTTTCACTTCTACCAAAATATCCGACATCACATCTGCCTCCCGCTCGCGATTAGCTCCTCGATCTTGGGTGCGCGCGGATCATGCAGCCAGCATGCCGCTTGGTGCCCGGTGTCGAACGTGGACACCGGTGGCATCTGCTGCTCGCAAATTTCCATCGCATAGTCGCAGCGATCGGCAAACGGGCACCCTTTCGGCGGATTGAACAGGTCGGGCGGAGTGCCGTCAATCGGGATCAGCCGCTCTTTCGTCTCCCCATCAAGCCGGGGCATTGAACGCATCAGGCCCCATGTGTACGGATGCTTCGGATTGGCGAACAGGTCGGTTACTTTGCCCGACTCGACCACAATTCCCGCGTACATGACCACGGCGCGATGCGCGATTTCCGCCACAACACCGAGATCGTGCGTGATCATGATGATCGCCAGATTTGTTTTGGCCTGAAGCTCCTTGAGCAGATCGAGAATTTGCGCCTGTACCGTCACATCGAGTGCGGTTGTCGGCTCATCGGCAATGACCAGCTTCGGATTGCAGGCGAGCGCCGTCGCGATCACAACGCGCTGTCTCATGCCGCCGCTGAATTCGTGCGGATATTGCTCCGCCCGCTTCTCGGCATCGGGAATCCCGACCTGTTTGAGCAGCTGGATCGCCTTTTTGCGCGCTTCCTCACGGGACATGCGATGGTGATGCTCCAGCCCTTCCGTCAGCTGCCTGCCGACCTTCATCGTCGGATTGAGCGCCGTCATCGGATCCTGAAAAATCATCCCGATCTCCGAGCCGCGCACCTTCAGCAGCTCCTTCTTATCAAGCTTGGTCATGTCTTTTCCATTGAAGAGAATCGAGCCATCTGCCACGCGCCCGGGAGGAGACGGAATCAGTCCCATGATCGCCTGCGCGGTCACGCTTTTGCCGCAGCCGCTCTCTCCGACGATAGCGACCGTCTCGCCCGCCTCCACATGAAACGTAACGCCGCGAACCGCTTTCACTTCACCGCCATAGGTTTTAAAGTTGACCTTCAAGTTGTTTACTTCCAGCAGATGTTCCATCTACAATCCCCCCTAGTCGCGAAGGCGCGGATCAAGCGCATCCTGCAATCCGTCTCCGAACACGTTAAACGCAAACATCGTCAGCGAGATCATCAGCCCCGGGAAAAACAGCCGCCACCAGTCGCCGGTCAAAATGACACCCAGCGCATCGTTGGTCATCGTCCCCCAGCTTGCAATCGGCGCCTGAACGCCCAACCCGAGGAAGCTTAAGAACGACTCGGCAAAGATCGCCGACGGAATCGTAAACGACAGATTAACAATGATAATCCCGATTGTATTCGGAATCAGGTGGCGCCACAGAATCCGGCCAAACGATGCGCCGAGAATTTGCGCGGCCAAAATGTATTCCTGTGTACGCAGCTGCAAAATCTGCCCGCGCACCAGCCGCGCCATCCCGACCCATCCTGTCACCGTAAGCGCCACGATAATCGTCGTAATCCCCGGCTCCATGACCACCATCAGCAAAATGACGACAAGCAGATACGGCAAGCCATTCAACACCTCAATGACGCGCATGATGATGTTGTCGATCCGCTCGCCTTTTTTCCCGCGACCAGCCATATAACCGGCTACACCGCCAACCGTTACACCGATCACCAGATCGATCAGCGCCGCCACCACCCCGATGGTGAGCGAAATGCGTGCGCCATACCAGGTGCGGGCAAACATATCGCGGCCCAGATCGTCCGTACCGAACCAGTGATCCTTGGAAACATTCTGGTTCGAATCAAGCAGGCTCTGATCGGCAAAGTTGTACGGTGTCAAATACGGACCGATGATCGCCATGATGAAAATGAGCGCAATCATCAGGAATCCTGCCATCGCCAGCTTGTTTTTGACCAGCTTGCGCATGACCTCCTGAAAATACGTCAGGCTCGGTCGCGTCGACACGAACTCCTGTTTTTGTTTGACCAGGGGGCGGAACGCCGCATCCGGTTTCAGCTCTGCGTTCATCTCCTACTCCTCCTTGCTGGTCAGCTTGATGCGCGGATCAATCAGCGTATACGCCACATCAATGATCAAGATGGTCAAAATCAATACCGTACTGTAAAAAATCGTTGTACCCAAAATGACCGGATAATCCCGGTTAAAAATGCCGTCTACAAAATATTTCCCCACACCGGGAATGGCAAAAATCTTCTCCACGACAAACGTTCCCGTAATCAATGCGGCAATCAGCGGGCCCAGGAAGGTAACCACTGGCAAAATCGCGTTGCGAATCCCGTGACGGATCACGATCAGGAAGCGAGGAATGCCCTTCGCCTCTGCGGTGCGGATGTAGTTTTGGCCAAGCACCTCAATCATGCTCGTGCGCATATAGCGCGTGATAATCGCCAGCGGGCCGAACGCCAGCGCGACCGATGGCAGCACCGTATGCATCCACGTCCCCCACGTCGCAACGGGAAAAATCGGCCATTTGATCGCGAAATAATTGATCAGCAACGGTGACATCAGGAAGCTTGGCACCGAAATCCCAATGATCGCCAGCACCATCATCAGATGATCCAGCCATTTTTTGCGGTTGAGCGCTGCCACGATCCCGAAAAAGATCCCCAGCACAAGCGACATAAGGATCGCTTGCACGCCCAACACGGACGATGCCTTGAACCCCTCGGAAATCATACTGTTGACGCTCCGGGTGTCTGATTTGATCGATTGTCCCAAATCGAGCGTTACGATATTTTTCAAATACATCACGTACTGGACAGGCAGCGGCTCATTCAGGTGGTACTTGGCACGAAGGTTTTCGAGCACCTGCTTGGGCAGCTTACCCGATTCGGCGGCAAACGGGTCGCCTGGAATCATGTGCATCAGGGCAAACGTCAGCGTGACGATAATCCAGAGCGTAAGCAGCATCATCAGAAGACGCTTCATTAAATAGCGAGACACGCAAGATCCCTCCTCTTACAAGTCTGACTTAGGTGAAAAAGGGAAGGAGAGGGATTCACCCGAACTCCTTCCGACTTTTGACTAGCTTATTTCGGTGCGATTTCGACCGTCTTGTAATCCATCAATGCTGCCGGGTGGCGAATGATGCCTTTTACATTCGGCTGCTCCATGTACACCTTGGTGCTGTAGAAGAGCGGTAGTACCGGCATATCGTCGAAGAACATTTTTTCGGCTTCATGCATCATCGCGAAGCGTTTCGTTTCGTCAGGCTCGACGCTTGTTTTCTGGATCAGCTCGTCATACGCCTTGTTGCTGTAGTTGATGCGGTTGCCCGGGTGTCCGGTTTGGAAAATTTCAATGAAGTTGAGCGGGTCAGCATAATCGGCGTAGTACGTGCTAAGCGATACTTGATGCTTGCTTGCGCGTTGTTCAGCCAGGAATACTTTCCACTCTCTGCTGTCCAGTTTCACATCGACACCGAGGTTCTTTTTGAACATTTCCTGCAAAACTTGTGCGATCGTTTTGTTCAGGTCATTCGTATCATAGGTCAGCGTTACTTCCGGCAAAGTCGTCCAGCCTTCCTCTGCCATTCCTTTTTTCAACAGCTCTTTTGCCTGTTCGACGTCGTTGTCTTTGAAGAAAGCGCCGCCTACTTCTCGGAAATCTTTGCCGTCTGGCTCAGGGAAGCCAACCGGAATGATGCCCAGTGCCGGAACCTGTTTACCTTGCGTCACCTTGTCGATGATCAACTGACGGTTGACTGCAAGCGAGAACGCTTTGCGGATGTTTTTGTTCGTGAACGGCGGCATCGCGGTGTTCAAACGATAGAACATTGTGGCTGCTTCCGGCGCAATTTTCGCCTCGCCCGATTCAAGCAGCTTGCCTTTTACGTCCTTTGGTACAGACTCGATGTTGTCGAGCTCACCGCTTTTGAACATTTGGAACTGCGTATTTTCATCGTTGACCATCACCCAGTTGATGCCGGCCAGCTTGACTTTGTCCTTGTCATAGTAGTTGTCGTTTTTCACTGCTTTGACAGACTGGTCATGCACCCACTCGGTCAGCTTGTAAGGTCCGTTGGAGATGATTGTGGCTGCTTCAGCAGACCAGTTCGGGTTGCTTTCCACATTCTTTTTGTTGACCGGATAGAACACAGGGGTTGCAACGAGGCTCAGGAAGTAGCCGGTCGGCGCTTTCAGGGTTACTTCCAGTGTCTTATCGTCAATCGCCTTCACCTTGACGTCATCTGCGGTTCCTTCACCCTTGTTGAACTTCTCGGCCCCTTCGATCACGAATGCAAGGAACGCAGCCGGGAAGCCGTTTTTCGGGTCAACCATGCGCTTCCATGACGCTTCGAAATCTTGAGCGGTCACCGGCTCACCGTTGGACCATTTCGTATCACGCAGCTTGAAGGTGTATTTCTTGCCGCCGTCTGTAATTTCCCAGCTCTCGGCAATCGCAGGTACCGGCATGTGCTTCTCGTCGAGGCGCACCAGTCCTTCCAGCACGTTGTAGAGCACTTCGAACGCAACCGGGTCATATGCCTTCGGCGGGTCGAGCGAAACCGGCTCCGTTTTCAGATTCGCCCGCAAATACGCCGCTGCATTGGATGCATCCTTAGGTGCTTCCGTCGTTTGCGGTGTGGTTGTGTTTGTTGAGGATTGGTTGTTCGCTGCAGGTTGGCTGCAGCCTGCCAGCGCAACAGCGGCCAACAGCGCTGCTGTGCTCAGCGTTTTCAGTACCTTTCTCATGTCTTTTCCCCCTTGAAGCGGTATTTTTTATACTGCAGATGCGCCCTGCAAGCAAGCGCGATCCTATTGCCATAGCCTATTGCCGTTTGACCAGCACCCAGACGATTTCACAGTCTTCATCTCCTGCGTTGTAGGCCCAGTGCGATTCGCCTGCCGGAATGAGCGTGGCTTCTCCGGCCGACACGACATACTCCTTGCCGCCGCTTTCCGTGACGATCGAGCCTTTCAGCACGATTGAATATTCATCCTCATCGTGAGCGCCTTCGCCCTCCATTGGAACCCTTGATTTCGGCGGTATGACGATGGTGCCGAATTTAACGATGCCACCTGCAATCGCATCCTCCGAAAAAAGCGTCTTCAGCGTTGCGTTCGGGCGATTTTCCGGCTTGACATCGTTTACATTAACTACGAGCATTGCTGCATCTCCTCTCTTGTTAGTGATATCTGAATATTGCGATTTTTCATCAGGAAAGAAAGCTGGCTTTCGCTAGCTTTTAAAAATAACCGGAGTCAACACACTGATGACCTGCGCCGATTCGTCAGTCGGATTGTACCAGGAATGATCCAATGTCGATGGGAAATGAATCGAGTCGCCTTTGCTCAGCTCGTATTCGACGCCATCCACGCTGATGATGACCTTCCCTTCAAGGACGTAATATAATTCTTCGCCCGGATGGTTGAACACGATGTCATGCTTTTGCCTCGGTGGCAGCGTCACGTGGAATGGCTCCAATGCTCTGCCGGCAAACTCTCCGCCCAAACGGACATAAATGGCGCTGGACCCTTCGATCTGAAATTGCTTTCGATTTTTTTCAGGAACAAAATATTGCTGGTTTGTCTGGTCTTCAAAAAAATACGTAATCGGTACGTTGAGAACCTCGGCAATTTTTTGCAAGGACGTGATCGCCAAGGAGCTGTTTCCCCGTTCCACCTGGGAAAGGAAACTGATCGATAGTCCCGACCTCTGGCTTAAATCCTTCAGCGTCATATTTTGCTGGGTGCGAAGCTCCCTGATTTTTTCGAAAATGCTGTCCAGAGTCTCACCTCCCTGGCTGTTGTTTGAATTGTAAGTATTTTTGTATTATGAAAACATTTTACGCATATACGGAAATAATGTCCAGAGAAATTTTTCTAATACTGTAATTAATGTTTGTAATATAAAAATTACGACATATTTTTTGGGCTTTTGCCATCCGTTCGCATGTAAAAAACGACGGAGACCCATTCGTCCTCCGTCGTTTCCGTTTTTCCCTACACCACAGCCTTACTCGCCGTCTGTCCTTGCTGCAGCTGATACATCTTATGATACACACCGTTTTGCTCCATCAGCTGCTCGTGATTGCCCCGCTCAACGATTTCGCCCCGGGACACCACGAGAATGAGGTCGGCATGCTGAATCGTTGAGAGTCGATGGGCGATGATGAACGTCGTTCGGCCGCTGGAGAGCACGTGAAGCGCATCCTGAATGACCGATTCCGTCTCGCTGTCGATGCTGGCTGTCGCTTCATCGAGTATGAGAATGGCCGGATCTGCGGCAAGCGCGCGCGCGAAGGAGAGCAGCTGGCGCTGGCCTGCGGAGAGTGTTGCTCCTTTTTCCACGACCGGTTCGTCATATCCGCCATTCAGCTTTTCGATGAAGGTGTCGGCTTTTACCGCTTTTGCCGCTTCCCGCAGCTTTTCCTCGTCAATCGATTCATTGTACAGCCGAATGTTAAAGCCGATGCTTCCCGTAAACAGGAACGGGTCCTGAAGAACAAGCCCGATGTGCTCACGCAGCGATTTCGGATCGATCTCGGCGAGAT
>JBLNEJ010000289.1:0-3534 GCA_050262535.1 Clostridia bacterium | reverse complement strand
CTTCGTAATGAACTTCGTGCGCAACGTTCGATGCTTCTACTTGATCAACGATTGGCTGTAACTGCTCAATCGCATCTTCCTTCTGAAACCGCATGTATTGGGCAGGATCGATGAAGGTAATGGTTTTACCCGGCGGCAACGGCGGCAGCACATGCAGCAGCGTCAGCTTCGATGTTTCGGTTGCGGCGAGCGCAGTTGCATATTCAACGGCTTTTTGACTCAATTCGGATGCATCGATTGGAAGCAATACTTTTGACATTGTTATTCCCCCTTGGATTTATATCTGATTAACGGACAACCAATACAGAGCATTTTGCATGATGCAGCACTTTGGCGCTGACGCTGCCCAATAGAACGGATGAGACCAGTCCGTGGCCTTCGCTGCCAAGTACGATCAGATCACAGCCGCTTTCGGCCGCTTCCTTGCAAATTTCGTCACCTGCACTGCCGACAAAGTTTTTGTATGTAACCCGCTCCTTGTCTTCGAACTGGGCTGCTGCCAGAAACGCAGGGGTTTCTTCAGGAGTCTCGATATTTTGCGGCTGATACAGTACCGCACCAGGATATCCGCCTGCAACGACCGGGATATACGGCTGAAAGACGTGGACAAATGTAATTTTTGCCTGTGGCAACTCAGCATAGGTGCGTTTTGCCCAATCAATGGCCTTTTGTGAAGCTTCTGAACCGTCAACCGCTACAAGAATATGTTGAAACATGTCTAACCCTCCCGCGAACAATTGTTATTTCTTACTTATTATTATAACGGAGGAAATGCGTGATGGATGTAGGGGAGCTCCCTGAATATTGCGGGATTTTTCCCTGATTCTTTGGCGGCAAGACGCCGGATGGACAAGAAGGAAAGGATTGACTTTCATGGGAATCAGGTAAAAAATGGAGAGAGTATGCAAGCGCGTACGATTGAATCAAGGAGGGTGAGCATGGCTACCTTTGAAAAAATCAGTGAGCATATTTGGATCATGCATGCGGAGCATGGGACAGATCGCCCCATCCTGGCCGCAATTGCTGGAGAAAAGCGGACCCTTTTGATGGATGCGGGAAATTCTCCGGCACATGCCAAGCTGTTTCACGAGGAATTGATCAGGCAGGGGGTTCGTCTTCCCGACCTGCTGGTGCTGACACATTGGCATTGGGATCACAGCTTTGGCTTGCCGACGTGGAACGTCCCCGTTGTGGCCCATGCGAAGACGGCGCTTGCTCTGGCGAAATTAAGTGAGGAATCGTGGTCACGTGAGACGCTCGACCGACTGGCGCGTGAGCAGGTGATCAATGAGCACACCGTGGCTCACATTACGGAGGAGTACGGGGAACAGCTTGACATTACAATCATTCGACCCGATGTGGTTTTTGAGGATCGTCTTCAGTTTGATTTGGGGGGCGTGACTTGTGAAATCAGACACGTCGGGGGCGATCATACAGAAGATTCGTGTATCTTGTATGTGAATGAGGATCGTGTTCTTTTTGTGGGCGATTCGCTGGGGCCGTCTGTTTATGGTGGACCGCGGACGTACACCGTCGAAAGCTTTCTTGGACTGCTGGAGACGACGTTTTCCTATGATACAGGGCTTATCGTGGAATCGCATGGCGCTCCGCTTGACAAGGAAGCCTTCCGTAAAGAAATCGAGCCATGGGAACAGCTTGCCCGTCTTGTACAGCGGCATGGACATGCGAGGGAAACGATTGCGGCGGAAATGTGCAGCTACCTGCAGGCAACGACATTGCCCGCAGAATTCGCGGCAGCGCTCGAATGGTTTTTAACCGGATTGGGTCACAGCAACAGAACCGAATAAGACGAAGGAACCCTGGCACGACAGTCGGTGCTGGGGTTCCTTTTGTTTTCAGGTGCATTCTTTTCATCTCCAAGCTTCTTCAAGCAGCTCTCCCACCGCGATGGTCCGTGCTTCTCCGGCCAGCGTAATGTCGTCCATGCATTCGCCACGTTGGGAGAATCGGATGTGCAGCATCCCGCCGTTGACCTGGACTCGAACCGATGAAGATACTTTCCCCAGTAGATAAGAAACGATCGCCGAAGCCGTAGAGCCGGAGCCGCAGGCAAGGGTCTCGTCCTCTACGCCGCGCTCATAGGTGCGGACGCGCAGTGTATCGGGATCAAGCACTTCGACGAAATTGACATTGGAGCCGTGCGGGAACACCGAGGTGTCATGACGCATCGCCCGGCCGAGCTGAATGACGTCCGCGACACTCATCTGATCCGCATGCTCGACAAAGACGACTGCATGCGGGACGCCGACATGCGTGAAATGATAGGTGACGGTCTGCCCGTCAAAGCTTGACGTCTGATGAAGCTTCACCGTGTCCAGGTCGAGCGGCGGGAATCGGACGCTGACACCTTCGTCTTCAATCTGTGCGGCATACAGTCCGTCAAGCGTCTGAAAGCACATCGATGCTGGTGCCGCCCCGATCAGGTAGGCAAACCGGCTGATGCAACGCGCGCCATTTCCACACATCTCTCCCTCGCTGCCATCGGCATTGAAATAGCGCATCGTAAAATCGGCAGTCGCCGATGGTTCCACAAGCATGACGCCATCTGCTCCCAGCGAAACTCTCCGCTGACAGACGCGGCGCACGAAGGAAGGCAAATCGATTTCATTCATGATGCCGGTACGGTTGTCGATCACGATAAAATCGTTGCCGCAGCCGTTCATTTTGCGAAAAGGAATGCTCATTGACGCACCCCACGCAGTTTGGCGGCCATTTCCACGAACGCCTGGGCGATCGTAAGCATGTTGTCATTCTTGAGCCACATGCGTTCCGGGTGCCATTGGATTCCGATCATCATCCCGTCCTCGCTCTCGAACGCTTCTACTACGCCATCGGGCGCGATTGCCGTGACAACGAGGCCAGGGGCAGGGTCTTTGACCGATTGATGGTGGAACGTATTTACCAATACCTCTTCCTGCCCCAGCGTATCGCGCAGGAAGCCGGGGGAGAGCTTTACGGTATGGCTGCCGTATGGCTTCGAGCCTTTTTGGGAATGCTGCAGCGCATTCGGAATTTGGGAGGGAATGTCCTGGACGAGCGTTCCGCCAAGTGCGACATTCATGATCTGCATGCCGCGGCAGATGCCCAGCATCGGTTTGTTCAATTCCCTCGCAATGTGGATCAGTTCAATTTCCGCCAGATCCCGCTCGTATTCGACCTCTCCGAGTCCTGGCAGCGGCTCTTCGCCGTACAGATGGGGCGCAGGGTCTTCGCCTCCTGCCAAAATCAATCCGTCGATAGCCTCGACCATGGCCCGGTAAGGAATACCCGGCTGATCCATCAACGGAAGCAGAAGCGGCGTACCGCCAGCACGGATAATCCCGTTGATGTAGCTGGTGCTCAGGTAAATATACGGTTCATGGGAGTTTTGGAAAAGATATGTGTTCGGGCATGCGATGCCGATCACTGGTTGCATGGTAACACCTCGGTTTCTGGAAGTTGGGAAAACTTGTGATTTCAAGAATAGTATGAATGACAATGCGTCGAAAAGAAACAAAAAAGCGTATTGAACTT
>JBLNEJ010000288.1:0-2697 GCA_050262535.1 Clostridia bacterium | reverse complement strand
ATAATTACTTCGGGAATCAATAGGTACGTATTAGCGGGTCAGGTACGTTTCCACGCGTACCTGGTTTTTTTGGGTCGATGGAATTTATAAAATCCCTGTCGAAAAAAGTGATACTATGGCTGCGCAAATCTTCTAATACGTAGGAACATGCAACAAATCACATTCGTTTGAAAGGGGAGCTTGTTACGGACTGGAGTGTTATCTACGACTATCGGGAGCTGATTTATCGGGGAATCATCAACACCATCCTCCTGACTAGTGTAGGAACGGTTGTAGGTACGATTCTCGGGCTGTTTATCGGATTGGGCAAGCTGGCCGAGCGGTGGTGGCTGCGTGTACCGTGTTCGATTTATGTTGAGCTGTTTCGCGGTACGCCCTTTTTTGTGCAAATTTTTCTAATCCATTTTGCCATCATCCCGTCGATCTGGGAAACGTTTGCGCCGGGCGTGGAGCCGCCTTCCGCCCTGTTCACAGGCTTTGTGGCGCTGTCGCTGAATGCGGGTGCGTATATTGCCGAGATTTTCCGTGCGGGAATCCAATCGATTGACAAGGGACAAACGGAGGCTGCCTATTCGTTGGGCATGACCAAGGGGCTGGCGATGCGGCGCATCATTTTGCCCCAAGCGTTCCGAAGGATGCTGCCGCCACTGGGCAACGAGTTCATTTCCTTGCTGAAGGATTCGTCTCTTCTCTCCGTGATTGCCACACAGGAGTTGTTTTACGCAGCGATCAATATTGCGAAAAGCACCTTCGAGCGGTATCCGCCATATTTGACCTCTGCTGCGATCTATTTATTGCTCACGCTGTTCCTTTCGCGCATCGTGGTCAGAGGGCTTGAAAAACGCTATACATCGCGCTGAGCTTGAAGTTTGACTTCTCGCTTTGTCAAGTGATATATTCGATTCATGGGCGCATTTGGCTCATAAAGTTTGTATACAGAAAGGAATGTATTGGATGTTAGGGAAAGTGAAATGGTTTAACGCTGAAAAGGGTTACGGTTTCATTGAACGTGAAGATGGCGGCGATGTATTCGTGCATTTCTCGGCCATCAAAGCAGAAGGCTTCAAATCTTTGGATGAAGGACAATCGGTAGAATTCGACATCGTTGAAGGGGATCGCGGTCCACAAGCGTCAAATGTTGTAAAAGTGTAATTGTAACCGCTTACCCGATTGATACAAAAACTCTTCGGCCAAAAATGCCGGGGGGTTTTTTATTTTTTTGTAAAGGTTTTTGCAGGATTTTTTACATGGATCAAGAATACATATAGCATAGACGGAAGGAGGTTTGATCCCATGAACTTCAATATTCGTGGTGAAAACATTCAGGTTACTGATGCGCTTCGAGATTACGTAGAGAAAAAAGTCGGCCGTCTTGCCCGATATTTCGACACAGATTCGCAAATTGAAGTAAATGTAACCATGCACGTCCTCCGAGGAGAAGGCACCATTGAAGTCACCATGCCGATGAGCAGCGTCATTATTCGCGCTGAGGATACGCATGATGATATGTATGCTGCCATTGATTTGGTTGTGGAGAAGCTGGAACGTCAGATCCGCAAGCATAAGACCAAATTGAACCGCAAGATTCGTATGACCGCCAACAGCAGAGTCTGGGTGCCGGATACGGAAGCTGCAGCAACACTGGCTGGCGAGGAAGATGTGGAGATTGACATCGTCCGCACCAAGCGATTCAACCTCAAGCCGATGGATGCAGAGGAAGCCGTCATGCAGATGGATATGCTGGGCCACAGCTTCTTTGTTTTCCAAAACAGTGACACCAATGATGTCAATGTCGTCTACCGCCGTCATGACGGGAAATATGGGCTCATTGAACCGAAATAAACAATCAACCAAAACGGGAGTTGTCCATTGGCAACTCCCTTTACTTGTTTTTGGGATTCTTCTTTTGATAAAATGTTGATTTAGGATACTTGTAGAGGGGGCACCCCTAATGTTAGGGTTTGTGAAGAAAATCTTTGGCGATAGTAATGAACGTGAAGTTAAGAAGATGTTTCGGCGTGTCGAGAAAATAAATCAAATGGAACCGCAGTACGCGGCGATGACCGATGACCAGCTTCGGGAAAAGACAGCGGAGTTCAAGGTTCGTCTGACCAAAGGCGAGCAGCTGGAAGATATTTTGAACGAGGCGTTTGCCGTTGTGCGCGAAGGCTCCAAGCGCGTGTTAGGCATGCGCCATTTTGACGTGCAGTTGATCGGCGGGATGGTCTTGCAGGAAGGCCGTATCGCGGAGATGAAGACAGGGGAAGGGAAGACGCTCGTTGCGACGCTTGCCACCTATCTGAATGCGCTGCAAGGCAAAGGCGTGCACATCATTACCGTCAACGACTACTTGGCTGAGCGCGATGCCACGATCATGGGGCAGCTGTACAATTTCCTCGGTCTCACTGTCGGGCTCAACAAGCATGGCTTGAATCCTGAGGAAAAACGTGAAGCGTATGCATGCGACATTACGTACGGGACGAACAACGAATTCGGATTCGACTATCTGCGCGACAACATGGTGCTGTATAAAGAGCAGATGGTGCAGCGTCCACTTTTCTTTGCGATTATCGACGAGGTCGACAGCATCCTGATCGACGAAGCGCGTACACCGTTGATCATTTCCGGTGCGGCGAACCGTTCCAATGAGCTCTATTATATCAGGGCCCATTTTGTGAAGCGTCTGGAAGAGGAAAC
>JBLNEJ010000287.1:0-5648 GCA_050262535.1 Clostridia bacterium | reverse complement strand
CATCCGACAACTGAGCTGCCGTCTCGATGGCTTCATCCAGTTCGTCGAACATTTCCAGCGTCATCGCATTCAGAACGTCCGGTCGGTTCAGCGTAATGGTAAACACTCCATCGGTTCGCTCTGTTCGTACGGTTGTTTTCTTCATCTGGTTCATCCCCTTTCCACCTGCTCCCTTCCAATCAGTCCCATCGCTTCCCATTTTTTTAGTTGTTCATCTGTCACGTGCAGTCGTTCGCGCAGCACGCGATGTGTATGTGCCCCTAACAAGGGGGACTGTTCCATTTCCGCTTGATTCTGACCGACATGTGAACGTAGCTGCAGCTGGCCGCCTGCTCCTTGGGAATAAAGCAGTTCCCTGCCCTCCCAAAACGGATTCGCAAGCAACGTATCCGCTTCTTCTACAGCGGTGAGACAGCAATCAACCTCCAGACCCAGCTCATGCCATTCAGCCTGTGTACGTGACAGAAACAGGGCTTTCATCTCTTCATACAGCTCCATTTGGCGGGAAATACGAAAATCTGATAATGCTTCCCACTCCTCCCTGCCAACCGCATGACAAAAATTGACCCAAAACTTCTCCTCGACCGCGGCAAATGCAACATATCGCCCATCCGCCGCTTCATACAATCCGTGATTGACCAGCCCGGAGCCAAGCGACTCGGCTTCATCGAGCATCTGATTATGAATCAGCAGCGCATGCTGGCTCATCCATGATCCAAGTACATCCAGTGCGGCAATATCCAAATAAGCCCCGCGTCCCTCGCGTTCTCGTCGTACAAGAGCAGCACAAATCTGCTCAGACGCATACATGCCGCAAGCAAGGTCCGCTACCGGAACTCCAGGTATGAGAGGCTGCCCCCCAAATGACGCGTTAAAAGATAGCAATCCGCTGAGAGCCTGTACATTCAAGTCCTGTCCTCCAACCTGGTTGAGCGGTCCAACCTGTCCATAGCCCGTAATCGAGCAATAAACGATATCCGGCTTTACCTCCGCAATCGAGTCATAATCAAGTCCCAACAGTGCCATAACGCCTGGGCGAAAGCTCTCCAGCACGACATCTGCCTGGGATGCCAGGGCGAATGCGATCTCCTTGCCGGCCTCAGCCCGCAGATTGAGCGCAACGCTCTCTTTACTGCGGTTGATCGCAAGAAACCGAGAACCGACTCCCGCGATGCGTGGGCCGAGCAGCCGCTCAGGATCACCACCCGGAAGCGCTTCCATTTTGATTACTCTCGCTCCCATATCTGCAAGTCGCATGGAACAATACGGACCGGACAAATGGCGGGTAAAATCAACGACCGTGATTCCTGAAAGCATCGACTGCCTCCTTTCGCCACGTTTCTTACGTTAGATCTGTGCAAGGATTGGATGAAGAACATTTCGCCGCATAACTTTTGTAATCCTCTTAACTTTCAGAAAAATTAGCGTGTGTTTATAACGTAACACCCATAATTTTTAGTGCATCTAATTATTGACAAGAAAATATTTTTGTGTTATGATTAAAAATTATGATATTTACAAAAATAATCTCCTTGTGATAAAACTATTTATGCGATTTGGTTTCCCCATGCGGATGCGAATCGGATTGGTAAACCACGAGGAGGTTTTTTTATGGACAAACGCCCTGCAAGTCTTACTGCGCTCATCTCGGCCTATGCCCGAGCCTATCACTCCTTGCATGATGCTCATTCAATTTTTGATGACCATCTGGCCAGACACTTTTTTTCCGACGAGGAGTTTGAACTCATGGGACAAAATATGGCGGCTGCCCTCCCATTCTTTAATCCGGAGCGAGCCGCTGCCAATCCTGATCATGCAACCGCGTTGAAATGGGTGATGCGTGAACATAGTACGCCGATCACGTTGAGCCGAGCACGGTACACGGAGGATCGGCTTCAGGAGGAGCGCAAGCAAGGGGTACAGCAATATGTCATTCTTGGCGCGGGGCTGGATACTTATTCATTTCGGCATATAGAAGAAAACGGGGTACTGCACATTTTCGAGGTGGATCATCCCGATACGCAAGCGTTCAAGCTCCAGCGTCTCGAAGGATTACGATGGAATCGCCCGGCTCATGTCCATTACGTCCCTGTCGATTTCACCAAGAAGCGTCTGGAGTCAGCACTGCAACACACCCCTTACGATACGCGGCTGAGAAGCTTTTTCAGCTGGCTAGGTGTTTCCTATTACCTGCCCCGTGACGTCGTATTTGATACCCTGCGCTCCATTGCCGCTATTGCACCTGCAGGCAGCTCTATTGTATTTGACTATTTGGACACCGATGCATTTGTCCCCGAGCGGGCGGCTGCGCGGGTCCGCCGCATGATCGAGATTGTCCGGCGGGCAGGCGAGCCCATGATCACCGGCTTCTCTCCGGCAACGCTTGGTAAAGAGCTTGCAGAGATCGGCTTGCAGCTTGAAGAGAACCTCGCTCCTTCCGATATTGAAGCCCTCTATTTCAAGCCGGGAGCTGATGAGTATCACGCATTTGAACATGTTCATTTTGCCTGCGCAGTTGTGAAGTGAATCAGAAGCTGCAAAAAATGGAAAAATCCGAAGCGCGCTTCATGCTTCGGATTTTTTGACCTATACCTGAGTATTATTTACCCCAGCCCTCATAGCCACCCATCATGTGATGGTGCATATACATCATTGATGAAGAGGATTCATGGCCACCACCGCAATGTCCGTGCTTATGCCCATGTCCATGTCCATGTTTGTGATAATCATAGCAATGTGTTTTGTAGTAGGGAACCATTGTGATCACTTTCTTGTAATGCTTTTTCTTACAGCATTTTTTGCAGTGGCAGCTGGTTTTGCAGTGTGAACGTCTGCATCCACAACTCATTCAGTTCACCCCCTCGTCGATGATACATTTACAGGGTATGACAAATGGAGGGATTGCGAATGGTACATTCGACCAGATGCAGGCAAAATGAGCATTCGCCCTATTCGACAGCAGCCTGCTTTCTTCGTTCCGCAAAGAACACGCCGACAAGGACAAGACAGCCCCCAACGAACGTAGCCCATGTCAGCTCTTCATTCAACATGAGGATGGACGATACAACGCTGACGAGCGGCATGAAGTTCAGGTACACGCTCGCTTTGCTGGCAGAAACGGATTCAACCGCCTTGTTCCAAAGCCAGTACGCCAAAATCGAGGAACCGAACGTAAGAAAGATCAGGGAGACAATCGTTTTGGCCGGGAATGCAGGCAATCCGTAGTAGACGGTTTCGACCACGGCAAAAGGCAAAATCATCGCTGCCCCCAGCAGCAACAGCAACGACGTGAACAGCTCGCTGTTGATCGTCTCCTCCCCTTTTGGTCGCTTCATTTGAATGATATAGACAGCCCAAATAATGCAGCTCACCAGAATGAGCAAATCTCCGGAAAGTGAGCTGCCGTTTGCGTCACTGCCCTGCAACGTGATCAGGAGCACACCGCCAAGACCGATCATCAACCCTACCCATTGCTGCCATACAATCCGCTCCTTCAAATAAAAAAAGGCGAGCAGCATCGTAAACAGCGGAAGCGTTGCATCAATGATACTGATGTGCACACCGCTCGTCAGGGCCATTCCGGAATAGCCCAGCAAAAAATAGCCGGCCACTCCCGTAAACGATAATGAGCAAAGTCGTTTCCACGGGATAGGAACGCTTCCATTATCCCGTTTGGACTTGTTCCAGGCATAGGGAACAAACAGCAGACTGGCCAATCCCAGACGCAAAAACGTCAAAGTCATCGGCTCCACTGTCTCAAGCGCCCATTTGGTTGGAGGAATGGAGGCACCCCACAAGATTACGGACAAGATAAGCATCACATTGTTACGGCTCACGCTAAACCCCTTTCTAGTGCACGACGATTTTTCGCAGTTCGTTGATCCCATGATGATCGGGGATTTCACGGAATTCTTTTACCTTGGGCAGTGTCAACAGCTGTGGTCGGGTCATATAGCCCGGCTTGGATATGTAAACCACATCGCACGAAGCGATCAGCTCGAATACATCCTGGTGATTAACTTCAATCGCGCTCAGCTGCAAGTGTGTAATCCCGGCATTCGCCAAATCGTCGATCATTCCTTCCACACCACGTGTTGTGGCACAGATCAGTCCGACCCTGGTCGAACGCGGGTAGGCGTCCATTTCCGGCAGCACGACCGTCGGGTCCGGGATGAAATCCAAACTCACGACAGGCGGCGCCTCTCGCGGCATCGCTTGCTTGACACGCAAGCACTCGGTCGGAGGCGTTACGACAGCCTTGTATTGCTGCAAAAAGCTTGCATCCTGCTGCAGGCGCTCCCAGAAGCATTCCAGCGTCCAGCCTTCTACCATCACGCTTGGCAAATGATACTGAACAAGTCGGCAGTACTCCGCCAATTCCAACTCCGTAAACCGCAGAAACAGGACGGGCAGATGATTCAATTCCTCCTTCACAACGGAAATGGCCCGGATATATTCATCCATGGAATAGCCCATCGCCTTCACCTTGTGCAGTGTTTCCTTAGCAAGCAAAGCCAAGTGAGCGGGATTGCGCATCAATGACGGATCATTCACAATATTGCTGACAATCGTTCCTCTGCCCTGTCTCGAATCGACGAGCCCCTCTTGCTGCAAGCGCAAATAAACGCTGCGGATCGTATTGTAGTTCACGTGGAGCTGGGCAGCCAATTCACGAACAGTGGGGAGCTGGGCGTGAGGCGGGAGGTCACCGCTGCGAATTAACGAGGCGATCTGCTGGTATAATTGTTCGTGATAGGAAATGTTCGAATCTTTGTGCAACTGAATGCGCAGCATGGATTTCCCTCCGCATGGTATCAATGATCAATAATATATCAATCAGTATATCAATGCCCTTCCTCTTTGTATAGGTGGTGGGATGAATGAAGATGCTTCGGAAATACTACTACCTGAATGTGCAATGAAAGCGAGGTGGACAGGCATGGGCGAGCAAAGCCGTTTCAAAGAAGGAGACAAGTCCCCCAAAAATGGCGTGTACATGGAGATCGGGGAATCCGGCTCAGGTGTGCAGGACCCAATGATTATCGAGTTAAAGCGCGGGGAGCATTTTCCCCCAACACGGAACAAAAATCGGGTCTGGACGCAAAAATAGGCAATAAGAAAACCGTCAGAGCTTGATCTTCCTCTGACGGTTTTGCTTGTTGCAAAATCATTCGTCCTCGTCTTCGTCCTCAAAATCCTCCGGACGCAGGTAGGTGATTGTGACACCCTTGCTCATCAAAAACGCAAGGACTTCCCGATTCAATGTTTCGTCAGCGAGCAGTCCAAGATGCTCCACCAGTTCAAGCTCTTCGAGCTCTCCTGTTTCGGCATCCTCGATCAGCTCGATGATTTCCGTCATGTGTTTCTCTTTTAGGCTGTTCACAATTTCATCTCTCGTCATAAATCCCTCAACTCTTTCATCTGGCGTTCTCTTTTATTTGACTATAGTCGAGGGACGAATGCAAGGTGATGTCCTATTTTTTCTTCTTTCCCGAACAATAATAGAGCCAGCCCGTCCCTTTTGCATTCAGATACATTTCTCCTTTGTACAGGCCGACGCGATAGTCGTCCGTTCCTTCTCCGGCAAGCAGCATGATCGGTTCTTCCAGGCTGGCTGTATACACCCATTTTCCGGAAATTGTTCTTCC
>JBLNEJ010000286.1:0-2881 GCA_050262535.1 Clostridia bacterium | reverse complement strand
CAAGTCAGCTGCCCGTGCACACAAGCCGTCCAGCCCTTCCCCTGCTTCGGCTGAGGAGATCCGGGTTGGTGACCGGATTGTCGTTACGGTCAAACGGATTGGCATCAACGGCGAGGGAATCGGCTATTTTCGACGCAAGGCCGTATTTATTCAAGGTGCCCTGCCGGATGAAGTAGTCAAGGCAAAGATCACCAAGGTTGAACCTGGCTACCTGCACGCGGAGATCATCGAGCTGGAAAAGCGCTCCCCCGACCGCCAGCAGCCGCCGTGCCCGGTCTATCAGGAATGCGGCGGCTGCCAGCTGCAGCACATGACCTATGAAGCGCAGCTTCGGGCAAAGGAAGAGATCGTGCGGGAATCGTTCCAGCGCTACGCCGGTCTTGCCGAGCTGCCGCTGCGACCGATTCTCGGAATGACCAACCCATGGGGTTATCGGAATAAGGCCCAATTGCAGACCGGACGTACAGGCGAAACCATTGTCACCGGCCTGTATGCGGCAGGTTCGCATCGATTGGTCGACATAAGCGGCTGTGCCGTACAGCATCCGGTCGTCAATCAGGTGATTGAGCAGGTGAAGGCGATTCTGTCGGAGCTCGCCATCCCGATTTATCAGGAACGAACACGGGAAGGCGCAATTCGCACAATCGTCGCCCGTGTCGGACAGGCAAGCGGAAACGTCCAGCTGACACTGGTCACCGCGACCGACCGTCTCCCCGATTCCAAACGGCTCGTCCAGCGAATTCGACAAAACCTCCCGATGGTGACGACGATCGCCCAAAATATTCACAAGGGCAAGTCCCCGCTCGTATTCGGGGAAAAGACCATCGTGCTCTGGGGGGATGAGCGGCTTGAAGAAACGCTTGGCGACGTGCGTTTTTCGCTTTCGCCGCGCGCCTTCTTCCAGCTCAATCCGGAGCAGACGGTGAAGCTGTATCATGCCGTGCGGGAAGCAGCGTCACTCAATGGCGATGAGCTGGTTGTCGATGCGTATTGCGGGACAGGCACAATCGGACTGTGGCTCGCCCCCCATGCCCGGGAGGTGCGCGGCATCGAGATCATCCCCGAAGCGGTCCAGGATGCAAGAAGCAACGCCCGCTCAAGCGGGATCGACAACGCCAGCTTTTTCGTCGGACGTGCCGAACAGTTGCTGCCCGAATGGGTTGATCGCGGCATCCGCCCCGATGCCGTCGTCGTCGACCCGCCCCGTACCGGATGCGAACGCCCGCTGCTGCAAGCGCTGGCGCAGGCCCGACCGAAGCGGCTGGTTTATGTGTCGTGCAATCCGGCAACGCTGGCGAAGGATTGTCAGGTGTTGTTGGAGAGCGGGTATCAGTTGGAGTGGGTGCAGCCGGTGGATATGTTTCCGCAGACGAGTCATGTGGAGTCGGTGACGTTGTTGGAGAGGAAATAAAAGTTGGATAATGGCAAATCCCTTGATTTATAGGGCATTTAGCCTTTTTAGCTTGGTATAGATTTTTTTGATATTTGGGAGAAAACCTGCATTGACCGCAATTTGACCACATTATGCTTGCTTATGCTAACTGGTTCGATAGTTAAAAAACAGTTAAAAACAAAAGCTGCCTATTCGGTGTAGCCGCGGATACCAAAAGGAGCTAATTTAATACCAGTGTGGTTGGAAAAGTGAAGTATATAAGGATAGAACTATAGGGCGCCACTCATGCTCGGTAGATGCATGTGAAACAGGAACAGAATAGGCATTTTTCTCAAGGTGAATCATGGACAAGGTATTGCTTTTCACAGATATGACACGGCAACAATCTAGTGGACGTGAAGGCAAGGGAAGCATGACCTGCTGTTCTTGCACAAACGCTTCTCTAACAGTTAAGGAAGATCTCGGAACCGAAGTTGTCTCGTAAGAGATACATTTTTCGAGAAGGACAAGATTTAACTCCTCCAGTGAAGAGACACTTGGAACCGGGGTAAAAAACTGCTTTTGAACGAACTTTACGAGATTTTCTATCTGGCCTTTTTGGTGCCCTTTGCCGAGGTCACAGAAATGGCTTTCGAACAAGTAGTGAGCACGAAGCTGGACAAATCGATCTTGCTCCTCACGGTTTTTGCCAACACCTTCTTTACTGCTGTTGTCAGATTGTCGTACGTAACGATCTGAGGAACAGCACCGAAAAACGCAAAGGCATCGACATGACCTTGAAGAAGAGCTTCTTGCTTTTGATGAAAGAATGTTTTAACAAAAATCTTTCTGTTGTAGGTACAACGCATACAAAAGACTTGAACCTTTACCTGCTTCCCCTGAACAAGTAAAGTAACCTCGCCCCAGTCAAATTGAGCAAATTTCCCTGGTGGAAAATCGAGGGGGACAAACGCTTTTGGAGAAGAGACTCGTAGTTGTCTGACGTAACGGCGAACCGTAGATTCACCGCCGGTGAATCCGTATTCGTCAACGAGTCTCTGGTAGATACGGCTAGCCGTGTGACGCTGCTTGGGAGGAGCCTGTTCATCTTGGCGCAGCCATTCCAAGATGATGGGCTTCACGGAATCAATGACTGGTTTAGGGTTCGGTTTAGAAAGCTGGTACATAGGAATTTCAGTTGATTTCAAGGCTTTACGTATCACTTGACGGGAATATCCGGTTTCCCGAGAAATTTGCCGAATCGGCTTCCCTAGCAGAATGTGTTGTTTCCTGATAAACTCATAATTAGCCATCTGAAGCATTTCCTTTCCTCCTATACCTTGATGTCTCGACAACATTCAAGATACAGGAAAGAGGTGCTCAGGTGGTCAACTTTTTTATGAGCGATGTGCCACTAGGTGGTCAATAATTAGATTCGCATTCACAGTAAATTATAGCTATCAAAGTGAACACCGCTCTACTTGTGTGAATTTGTCTATTTTAAATACT
>JBLNEJ010000285.1:0-4125 GCA_050262535.1 Clostridia bacterium | reverse complement strand
CATCTGGTCGATCACCTCTACCAATTCGCGCATTTGCATGACCTTGCCGCGAATCCCCTCGAAATGATAGCGGATGTTGTTCAGTCTGATCGGAGCCACTGATACACCTCCTCCAATTCTCTCTATACGTTCAGATTATGCGAAAGCACAGAGGACGGCGAGGTGGTTGTCAGCCCAATTTTTCCTAGTCCAGTTCGTACAGGGACGTGCGCCGGTCGTCAAATACAGGGATTTTCCCCCGCACTTCGTCCACGACTGACAAATCAATCTGTGCTGTGATGATTTCCTCCTGCTGAAGCCCTTCTGCAATGATTTCTCCCCATGGATCGATGACCATCGAATGGCCGCAGAACGTGCTCTTGGGATCATCTCCCACTCGATTGCAGGCGACGACATACATCTGGTTCTCGATAGCGCGGGCGATCAGCAGCTGGCGCCAATGCTGCAAGCGCGGATGTGGCCACTGCGCGCAAACGAACAGGACCTTCACTCCTTTCAGCGCATAGGTGCGAATCCATTCTGGAAAACGAATGTCGTAGCAAATGACGGAACCGACGGGCTGTCCCTCAAAATCGTACAAGCCCGGCTGATCGCCTGCCGCCAAATATTTTTCTTCATGCATCAGGCGAAACAGATGCACCTTGGAGTAGTTGCCGATCTGTTTGCCACTCCGGTCAAATATGAAGCTTGTATTATACACCTTGCCGTCAATACGCTCGGAGACAGAGCCCCCAACGACAAAGCAATTCAGACGCTTTGCTGCCTCGGACAGCACTGCTTTGGCATTTTCTCCAAGATCATCGGCAATGTCATCCAGTCGCTTCAAATCATAGGCCGTATCCCACAATTCAGGCAGCAAAAGGACGTCCGGCTTCTGCTCTGCCTGCTCAAGCTGCTCCACAGCCTTGAGCAGGTTCTTCCGATTCTCCTCCGGTTTGCCATATGCGATATCACATTGCAGCAACGCTACATTCCAACTTGTTGTCACACAGAATGCCCCCTTCTCCTTCTTCGGTCTCGAATGCCGTTAAGCCTTATCGTACTGGGCGAATGCTTTGGTTTCAAGATGATTTTTCATGCTGGTTCGTTTTTATTGATCTTCGCTTCAATTTTTTTAATAAAGTTGAATGGTCAATTCCCAGTTGCTGGGCAGCCTGTCTGATTGATCCATGCCGTGTCAACGCCTCCTGGATAATCCGATGCTCAAACTGCTCCACCCGCTCTTTCAAACTGAACGAATCGCTGTCCGCGCTCTCCTGATCATAAATATGCAGCGGGAGATGATACGGCTCGATCAGCGAGGCCGGAACTGAGACAACCAAATTTTCCATCGTATTGCGCAGTTCACGTACGTTTCCTGGCCAATGATAGCTTCTGAGCAGCTCTTCGGCAGGTTCCGACAGCTGCTTGTCTACCTTGTATTGCCGACAGAAATAGGAAAAAAAATGCTGAAGCAGCAGTTCCACATCCTCCTGACGCTCCTCAAGCGACGGCACGCTGATTTCCACCACGTTCAGCCGATAAAACAAGTCTTCGCGGAACTTCCCTGCCCGGACTAGCTCGCGGAGGTTCTGGTTGGTTGCGGAGATGATGCGAATATCAAGGTTGCGCGGCTTAATCCCGCCGATCCGCAAAATGCGCTTCTCCTGAATCACCCGAAGCAGCTTCACCTGGATCGACATCGGCATTTCGCCGACTTCATCCAGCATAACCGTTCCGCCGTCAGCCAGTTCGAGCAAACCGATTTTTCCTTCGCGATTGGCCCCGGTGAAAGCCCCCTTGTCGTACCCAAACAGCTCCGACTCCAGCAGCGGCTCCGGAATGGCTCCGCAATTCACCTTGATAAACGGCTTCTGCTCGCGTTTGCTGTAATGGTGGATGAGATTGGCGATAACCTCCTTGCCGGCGCCGGAAGGTCCCGTCAGCAAAATTCCGGTCGGATATGGCGCCACCTGCTGCACCTTCTCGTAGATCTTCATCATCTGCCTGCTTTTGAACACGATTTGCTGCTCGGAGCCATCGACCTCCACGGCATAACGATGGTGCTGCATCTGAAAAATCGATTTGGCCTTTTCCATTTCCCGCTTCAACTGGTTTAGGTAGGTAACATCGCGTGCACTCGTTACGACCAGCTCAATCTCGCCATTTTCGTCGAATACCGGTGTTCCGGTCACGAGTACTTCCTTGCGACCTCCAATGACTTGTACCAGCGTCACGCTCCGTTTTTGTTCAAACACGAGCAGGGAAACAGATTGGTCAAAGTACCCTTCGTTCATCAGGTCCTGAACATGCCTTCCCAAAAAGCACTCCCTCGAAAAACCGGTCATCTCCTCGTAGGCGGAATTGACCAGAACCGTAACACCATGACCATCTACGACATAAAGGCCATCCATCGAATAATCAATAATACGCTTGAATCGATCTTCGTCCATACAATCCCCCCAACTGAATGATCGAGAATCCATTACGCGGAATTTTTTCCAAATGCGGTGACTTTTTTCACCATATCTCTTTCGCCACTTCTGATGAAACCCCTTTCAAAGTGGTGAATTTTTTCCGTACTCGACCATTCACCGTTGTTATTTTGCGCACCTTTTCCACTTGGCACAGCTTTTGCTATTTCATAGTGACATAGCCGAACCAATCCGTTCCGGCACCCAATTTAAAGGAGGAAACGAAAGATGTCCAACATTATCAAACCTCATCCCAAACTGTATGTAATGGATAACGGTCGCATGCGCATGGACAAAAACTGGATGATTGCCATGCACAACCCTGCCTCGATTATGAACCAGAATGCACCAGCCACCTTCATTGAGTTTCCGATCTATACGGTGCTCATCGACCATCCTGAAGGAAAAATCCTGTTTGATACCGCTTGCAATCCTGAATCGATGGGACCTGCGGGTCGTTGGACACAAACAACGCAAAGCATGTTCCCCTGGACAGCGTCAGAGGAATGCTACCTGCACAATCGTCTCGAGCAGCTCCGCGTAAGACCGGAGGAAATCAAGTATGTGATCGCTTCCCACCTCCATTTGGACCACGCAGGCTGCCTGGAAATGTTCACGAATGCTACAATCATCGTTCATGAGGATGAACTGAACGGCACACTGCAAAGCTATGCCCGCAACCAGAAGGAAGGCGCCTATGTATGGGCTGACATCGATGCCTGGATCAAAAACAACCTGCAGTGGAAAACGGTCAAAAAGGACGAAGACAATCTTGACCTCGCAGCCGGCATCAAGGTCCTCAACTTTGGCAGCGGCCATGCATGGGGTCTTCTCGGACTTCAAGTTGAACTGCCGGAGACGGGCAGCATCATTCTCGCCTCGGATGCCATTTACACGGCAGAAAGCTACGGTCCGCCGGTTAAGCCGCCGGGCATCATTTACGATTCGCTCGGCTACCTGAAAACCGTCGAAAAAATCAGGCGCCTTGCGCAGCAAACGAACTCACAGGTCTGGTTCGGACACGACTCTGAGCAATTCAGCAAGTTCCGCAAATCTACCGAAGGCTACTACGAATAAGTCAGGGGGAAACTCACAACATGTCCTTTTCCAAGCTTGTCTTTGCCCCTTTCTCCTATATTGGCTGGGGTGCACTAGCGCAGTTGATCCCGGAAGTGAAAAAGATTGGACCACAAAAAATATTGATCGTCACTGACCCGATGCTGGAAAAAATCGGACTGGTCCAGCAGGTAAAGGCCCCCTTGGTAGAGGCGGGATACAACGTCGAGGTGTACACAGGTGTTGTTCCGGAGCCGCCGGTTGCGGTTGGCGAAGCATTGGTGGCCTACACGCGCGAGCATGGCTTTGACCTGTTGATCGGGGTCGGCGGCGGCAGCGCGCTGGATTTGACAAAATTGGCTGCAGTGCTTGCTCCACTTGAAGGAAATGTCAGGGACTATATGAACCTGAGCGGCAATCGAACACCTGCACACCGAGGAATCCCGAAAATTTTGATTCCGACCACCTCTGGCACCGGTTCGGAAGTGACCAATGTCACCGTACTCTCACTGGAAACGGCGAAAGACGTGGTCGTCCATGATTATATGCTGGCTGATGTAGCAATCGTCGACCCGCAATTGACGCTGTCTCTGCCACCGCGCATCACCGCAGCCAC
>JBLNEJ010000284.1:0-11828 GCA_050262535.1 Clostridia bacterium | reverse complement strand
CTTCTCATGCTCCCATTACGAAAAACTTTTTCAAGCGGAAGAAATTACCTAGCTCCCCAAGCTTCGGCGGGGATTTCAAAAGGAAAACCGGATCTCTTTGCGACAATCCGGTTTTCGCTGGCCACTTATTTCAATACTTTGTCTTCACCAAACCATTTTTCCGAAATCTTCGCTGCTGTTCCGTCCGCATTCAGGTCATCCAACGCTTTTTGCAGTTTGTTCAACAGCTCTTCGTTGCCTTTTTTCACGCCGATCCCGTACTCTTCTGGCGCCAGCGATTCATCGAGCAGCTTGAACGTATCCTTTTCCTTGGACATGTAGTAACGAGCTACCACTTCGTCGATGACAACCGCATCCAGTCGGCCGATTTTCAGGTCGCTTAAAGCCAGCACGTTGTCAGGGAACTCGGTGACCGTCTTGATTTTACTTTTGATCTCATTGCTGTTCAGCGCATCGGCTGCCGAGGATTGCGATTGCAGACCGACAACCTTGCCTTCCAGATCAGCAATTTTGGCAATTTCGGATTTAGCCGGAACGATGATTGCCTGCGAATTTTTCAGATACGGCTTCGTAAAGAGCACTTTCCCTTTGCGCTCCTCGGTAATCGTATAGCCGTTCCAGATGAGATCGATGCGGCCGCTGTTCAGCTCGGATTCCTTCGCCGACCAGTCGATCGGCTGGAACGTTACTTCGTAGCCCATCTTTTCTCCGGCTGCTTTTGCATAATCGATGTCAAATCCGACGATTTCGTTTTTCTCATCACGAAAGCCCATCGGAGCGAATTTGTCGTCAATGCCGATAACCAGTTGTTTTTTGTCTGCGCCAGCCTCGGTTCCGGAACTCGAACATCCGGTGATCAAGGAAAAAATCATTCCCAATACGACTGTCAATCCTGCAAGTTTCTTCATGTTGCTCCCCCTGCGATTCCATTTGTTCAATAAATGTATATTGTTTCAATCACATCTAACATTTTATCCTTTATCACGGTAAAATGCTAATTGAATAATACGGTAAAATCTTGTTTCATTGATGGATTTGGCGAATTACGGAGGATATCCTCTGTCTAGCTCCGATTTCCTTTGGAGAAGAGGGTTTTGGGCGAACGTATCGAACTTACATCCGATAGCCGACAGGAAAGAGGGGGAACCGATATGAGGAGAACAGAAGTTGTTGCCTGGTCAGAAAAATGGCGTGATGCCTATTTGCAAGAGTCACAAGCACTGCGGAAAATCTTTCTGGATGAGCTCGTCGACATCCATCATATCGGAAGTACGGCGGTGCAAGCAATTGGCTTTGCCAAACCGATCATTGATATATTGATCGTGGTCAAGGACATTCAACAGGTTGACCGGAAGAACGGTGAAATGGCTCTGCTCGGTTACGAAGCGAAGGGCGAGTACGGCATTGAAGGAAGGCGCTTTTTCATCAAAGGCGGCGACCAGCGAAGCCATCATGTTCATATTTATCAGGAGGGGCATGACCAAATCGACGCGCATCTTCAATTCCGGGACTACTTGCGCCATCATCCGGACGACGCCCAAGCCTACGGCGAGTTGAAGGTGAAGCTCGCCCAGCAATATCCCGTGGATGTGCCTCTTTATCAACAGGGGAAGGACGCGTTTTGCAAGGAGCTTACCCGAAAGGCGATGCGTTGGGCTGCTGATCAACGCAACAGCTAGCCTGGTGCGCAAGCGCAAGCGTATTCGCATAAGACCAAGTCTGTTGTCGTAGACTAACCCCAAAAACCAGCTTCTGGGAGGAGCCCGATCATGATTAGTGCCAGCCCTTTTGTTATCGTAGAAAATGTAAAAGAATCAGTAGACTATTACCAGCGTATTTTTGGCGGCGAGATCAAGGTATTGCACCAGCATGAAGGAAAGCTGCTTCATGCCGAATTGCACCTGGGCCGCAGCCTCATCCATTTTTCTGATCCGTTCAAATCACAGTCACCCAGTGAACATGTAAAAATCATTTTGCAATTCGAGTCGGAAGAGGAACTGCGGAACGCCTATGAAGCTCTGAAAGCAGACGGACAAGTGACTGTTGAATTGCAGGATACATTCTTTGGCGCGTTGCATGGTCAAGTGACGGACGGTAAAAACAAAATCAGCTGGGTACTGAATTACTTCAAAACGAGATAGACGTTTCTTTTTCCACACGACATCGGGTTCGACAGTGATACATGCATGTGCACATCGCTGAACGAATCCGATTTTTCCGTCTTTCCTTAACAAGTTACGGATGACGAAAATGAGATCAGTTCAAAGGAAGCCAAAAAGGTCGCACAGAACCACGTTCCATACGACCTTTTGAAAAACCTGCTATTGAATTACCATGCGGCTATGCAGCTGTCTGTACGCATATCTGTTCCGCCGCTCAGTACACCTTGCTCATCGCGCCAGATAATCTGGCCCCGGCCGAAGTAATTACCGAGCTCCGCCCATTTGATATCATGGCCTTTGCGCGCCAGCGCCATGGCGAGATGCTCGGGGAAGTGGCGCTCCAGCTCCACCTTCTTGCCCTCCATCCACTGCCAGCGTGGTGCATCGAGTGAAGCTTGCGGGTTCAGGTGGAAGTCAATCGTGTTCATCACGACCTGTACGTGACCTTGCGGCTGCATGAAGCCCCCCATCACCCCGAACGGACCAACAGCTTTGCCATCCTTGGTTAGGAAGCCAGGAATAATCGTATGGTACGTTCTTTTCCCCGGCTCGAGACAGTTGTCGTCATTGCAGTTGAGCGAGAAGTTGTGACCGCGATTTTGCAGGGCAATCCCGGTATCCGGCACAACCACACCGGAGCCAAAGCCCATGTAGTTACTTTGGATAAAGGAGACCATGTTGCCTTCTCCATCTGCCGTCGCCAGGTAAACGGTCCCGCTGGATTTCGGCTGACCCGGCTCAGGCGTTATGGCCTCTTCACCGATCAGCGAACGGCGGGTAGCCGCATACTCTTCGGACAGAAGAGCGTCCACGGACACGCTCATCTTACTCCCCTCGGTGATGTAGCGCAAACCGTCGGCAAATGCCAGCTTCATTGCTTCAATCTGCTTATGATACGTCTCTGTCGTATCTTTCCCCTCAAAGTCAAAGCCCTTCAAGATGTTCAATGCCATGAGCGCTACCATACCCTGACCGTTCGGCGGGATTTCCCATACATCGTAGCCCCGGTAGTTCACGCTGATTGGATTGACCCACTCCGGCTCAAACGCCGCCAGATCCTCTTTTCGCAGGAAGCCATCGCATTCACGGGAAAACGCGTCAATCTTGTCCGCGAGTTCGCCGCGATAAAAGCTATCCGCGTTCGTCTCGGCGATCAGGCGCAAGGTCTTCGCATGCCCCGAGGACTTCCAAATCTCCCCTGCCTTTGGCACCTTACCACCTGGTGCGAAGGTCGCAAACCACGACTCGAATTCTTTTCCGGAGCACTTGGCTTTGAACTTATTGTAAGCAAGCTGCCAGTAATGGGCCAACGTCGGCGAAAGCGGATAGCCGTTTTCCGCATAGTCGATCGCCGGCTGCAGCACTTCTGTCAGAGGCAGACGACCAAAGCGTTTGGACAGTGCCGCCCATGCAGCAGGCGCACCCGGCACAGTCACAGGCGTCCAACCGTACGGTGGCATCTCTTCGTGTCCTTTTGCCTTGACGCCCTCAATCGATATGCCTTGCGGTGCTGGACCGCTTGCATTCAGCCCGTGCAGCTCGTCTTTTACCCATACAAGCGCGAATGCGTCACCGCCGATGCCGTTGGACGTTGGTTCTACGACCGTCAGGCATGCAGCCGTTGCAATAGCAGCGTCGATCGCGTTTCCGCCTTTTTTCAGAATGTCCAGCCCTGCTTGAGCCGCCAAGGGCTGGGAGGTTGCGACCATCCCGTTCTTAGCAAATGTGGTCATGCGGCGGGAAGCATACGGGTATGCCATAGCGTCATACGTTGTCATGTGTGTTTTGCCTCCTCTGAATCAGAAAATAGTTAGCCGATGAATAGATACCCGTATACCATAGCCATGATCATGACGATACCGGGATGTACCTTCCATTTTTCCAGGAGCAGCAGGGAGGCAACGGACAGGATGCCCGTTTGTGCCCAGCCGATTCCTTCGATTGCACCCAGGATGAATTGGTACGTCATTGTTCCCAGCAGTACAGTCACAATTGGACGAACCGACTGTGTCATGGCCTTGGTCTGTGGTGCATTACGGAATAAATTGATAAACTGCAGCAACAGGATCATGGCGATCGCCGTTGGTGCCACTGTGGCAAACAGCGCCACTGCCATACCTGGCACTCCTGCCACTTGATAGCCGACATAGCCGGCCAGCTTGGTCGCGATCGGACTCGGCAGCGCATTGGCAACAGCCAGCGTTTCCCCGAACTCTTTGACCGACATCCACTGATAATGATTGACCACTTCATTTTGAATCAACGGAATACTCGGAGGACCCCCGCCGTATCCCAATATGTTCGAGATAAAGAAAGCCCAGAATAACTGCAGGTAGATCATACAGCTCCCTCCTTGCCGTCCTTGTTCTTCCGCTTACGGACCGACCAGGTGGAGTAGACAAAGGACAGAACCAACGTAATGCCGACAACGATGCCTGGATGCCAGTCGAGGATGACCAGCGTGAGCACCGAAAGAGCAAGCGCAATGGTGACTCCCGACTTTTTGGATGATCCTTGCCAGCTCTTCTGCAAAAACTCCCACGTAAGCACAGCTGTCATCACGGCAATAACAGGGCCAATCGCCTGAATCATGCCATAGACGCCAGGTGCATCTTTATATTTGTAGATAACCTCCAGCAACCCAATCATCACCAGAACGATCGGCATGACCACGGCGATATTCGCGACGAGTGCCCCCGTCCAGCCTTTTACCCGATACCCGATAAAGGCGGCCAGCTTGGTCGCGATCGGTCCTGGAAGAGCGTTTCCCAAAGCCAGATTATCTGCAAAATCTTCATCTGTTACCCACTTGTACTTCTTAACGCATTCGGTGTAAAACAGGGGGACCATTGTGGGGCCACCCCCAAATCCAAAAATGCCAATCCGAAAAAACGCGACAAACAAATGCCAATAAACCATTGCCGTCCCTTCACCTGCTTCCTAGTGACTGAGTTCGCCCGATTGCACCAAGTGGCAAGACACCAGTTGTCCATCGCCGATGGTTGATAAAGTCGGTACCTTCGATTTGCACAGATCGGTCGCATACGGACAACGCGGATGGAAGGTGCATCCGCTCGGTGGATTCGCCGGGCTCGGCAGATCGCCTGTGAGCAAGATACGCTCGCGCTTTTGGCGAGGCTTTGCTACGGGTACTGCGGACAGCAGTGCCCGTGTATATGGGTGACTCGGATTTTCGAACAAGGTGCGCTTATCCGCAATTTCAACGATGCGTCCCAAATACATGACCGCAATCCTGTCGCACAAGTGCTTGACGACGGACAAATCGTGGGAAATGAACATCAAGGTCAGGTTGAACTCCTTTTTCAAATCCTTGAGCAGGTTGAGCACCTGCGACTGGATCGATACGTCAAGGGCCGAAACCGGTTCGTCCGCAATGATCAGCTTGGGCTTCACGACCAGCGCACGGGCAATCCCGATCCGCTGACGTTGTCCCCCGGAAAAGTCGTGCGGATGACGGTTGAGATGTTCTTTTCGCAGTCCGACGATCTGGATGATTTCCTCGATCGTCTTCACTCTCTCCTCGGGGGTACCGATATTGTGCACCATGAGCGATTCCATCAAAATCTGCTTGATCGTCATGCGCGGGTTGAGCGAAGCGTACGGGTCCTGGAAAATCATTTGAAGATCCTTGCGCATTTTGCGCATTTCTTCCTTCGGCAGCTTCGCCAGGTCTTTTCCATCGAACCACACTTCACCAGCGGTCGGCTCGAGCAGACGCATGATGGTACGGCCTGTTGTCGATTTGCCGCAGCCGGACTCCCCAACGATTCCCAGCGTTTCCCCTGGGAATACTTGCAGATCAATGCCATCGACAGCTTTGACGTAGCCGGTCGTTTTCTTCAAAAAGCCACCCTTGATTGGAAAATGCTGCTGCAGGCCTTTCACTTCCAAAAGAGGTGTTGCCATGGTTATTCCCCCTCCTCTGCATACAACCAGCAGCGGCATTTTTGTTTATCGAGTTGCAACAGCTCTGGCGGTTTTTCATGACAGATTGGCATTGCCTTGGAGCAGCGTGGGGCAAAGCGGCAGCCGGCAGGCATCTGCTGCGGCAGCGGAACCGCACCCGGAATCGTATCGAGATATTCCCGCTCTTCATCCAGCTCCGGGATCGAATTCATCAACCCGATCGTGTACGGATGCTTCGGATTTTCGAACAGGGTGTCTACATCCGTCTCTTCCACGACTTGACCCGCATACATGACAATCACGCGGTCGCACATTTCGGCGACGACGCCCAGATCATGCGTGATCAGCATGATCGAAGTGCCCGTCTTTTCCTTCAAGTCACGCATCAAATCGAGAATCTGCGCCTGAATGGTTACGTCGAGAGCGGTGGTCGGCTCGTCAGCAATGATGAGTTTGGGATCGCAGGACATCGCCATCGCGATCATGACGCGCTGTCTCATGCCCCCAGACAGCTGATGCGGGAATTCGCCGTAAATTTCTTCAGCCCGCGGCATGCCTACGGCCTTGAGCATCGCGATCGCCCGTTCTTTCGCCTGAGCTTTGGTGACCTTCATATGGAGCATGACGGCTTCTTCAATTTGCTTGCCCACTGTATGAAGTGGATTGAGCGACGTCATCGGTTCCTGGAAAATCATCGCGATTTCATTGCCTCGTACTGATTGCATGTCTTTTTCCGACAGCTCCAGCACGTTCTTTCCGTTAAAACGAATCGATCCACTTGTCGCCCCGTTTGGCGGCAGAAGACGCATAATCGACAAGCTGGTTACGCTCTTTCCACATCCCGACTCGCCTACGACCCCAAGCGTCTCGCCGGCACGGATGGAGAAGTCGACGCCGTCAACAACACTGACGACACCGCTGTCCGTGCGAAACCGAGTTCTCAGTTGTTCAACCTCCAAGATGGTCGTCATCTGCTCCACTCCTTCTTTGATTATTTTCGCGCTCGTGGATCAAGAACCTGTTGCAGTCCATCTCCTAACAAGTTGAAGCCGAGCACGACGAGGAAAATCGCAATCCCCGGATAAAAAGTAGCGTACGGGGCAACGGACATCAGTGTTTGTGCCTGGTTCAGCATGCTGCCCCAAGATGGTGTCGGCGGTTGCACGCCCAGTCCCAGATACGAAAGGGACGCCTCTGCGATAATGCCGGACGCCATCGCCAGTGTAGCCTGGATCATAATCGGGTTGAGCGCGTTTGGCAGGATGTGGCGAAAAATAATCCGCACGTCCTTTACCCCGACTGAACGTGCCGCATGAATATACTCCATATTCCGAAGCGTCAGTACCTGCCCGCGCGTGATGCGAACAAAGGCGGGAGCAAACCCGATGCCGATCGCCAGCATGGCGTTTCCGAATCCGGAGCCGAGTACGGCGGAAATGGCCAGAGCCAAAATCAAAAACGGGAAAGCCTGCATCGCATCGACACTGCGCATGACGATCCACTCGTCCCAGAATCCGCGATAGTAGCCGGACAACAAACCGATCGGTACGCCGATGAGCATTGCGATTCCGACAGAGATCACAGCCGCCTCAATCGAAATCCGCGCGCCGTATACGACACGTGAGAAAATGTCACGGCCCAGATCGTCTGTCCCAAACAAATGGTCCCCGCCCGGCGGCATCAAAATCTGGTTGTAATCTTGTGCATTGGGATCGAACGGAGCGATCTGTGGTGCAAAAATAGCGACAATGATCAGCCCGAGGATAATCACCGCTCCGATGACGCCCAATCCATTTCGGAGAAATTTCTTTACGGTTTTCATCACTCACCCGCTCCTTTCCCAGCTTTGATGCGTGGATCGATGACCGCGTACAGAATGTCTACGGCCAGATTGACGAGGACAACCAGTACGGCGGAAATCAGAATCGCGCCTTGTACCGTCACGTAATCACGTTTGAATACCGATTCGACGATCAGGCGTCCAAAGCCCGGTATCGAAAAGATGGATTCGGTGATGACCAATCCCCCCAAAAGACCCGCGATCATCAGACCCGATGTCGTCACAACAGGAACCAACGCATTGCGAAGGGCGTGTCCCAGAATCGTCCGCACTTCGTTCAGGCCTTTTGCCTTGGCCGTGCGGATGAAGTCCATGTTCACGACATCGAGGAGTGAAGAACGCAGCATACGCATGAGCACTGCCGATTCACGAAGACCGGTGGCTACGCAAGGGAGAACCATCGCCAACAGGTTTTGGGTCGGATTTTCAAAGAACGGCACATAGCCGGAGGAAGGCAGCCATTGGTTTTCAACAGCAAAATAAATGATCATCATCATGGCAAGCCAGAAGCTCGGAATACTCATTCCGCCCAGTGCGGCAAAGGTACTTGTGTAATCAATCCAGGTGCCGCGGCGTGTCGCAGCCAGAATTCCGGCTGGAAACGCGATGAGAATGGCTACGAGAAACGTGCCGATTGTCAGCTCCACCGTAGCCGGCAGCCTTTGCAAAATCAACTCAGAGACCGGTACCCGGTCCGTAATGGATATTCCCAAATCACCCTGTATCACTCTTCCCAGCCAGGAAAAGTATTGCACTGCGATCGGCTTGTCCAGTCCAAGTTCCGTCCGCAGTGCCTGATAGGCTTCCGGTGTCGCCTCTTGTCCTAAAATGACCCGGGCGGGGTCGCCCGGGATCATATGAATCAAGGAGAATGTCAAGATTGACACCAGCAGGAGAATCGGGATTGTCAGCAATAGGCGTCTGACCACGAACATCATGACAATTCCTCCTCGCTCTTGCTGTTATTGGTGTTACCGGTTGCTATTATTGCTTGTCCAGTGTAGCGGTGCGGATCAGACCATCTGGTACATATGTGAAGCCTGTTACCTTTTTGCTCAGACCGATCAGCACATATTGATGATAGAGGTAGGAATAGCCTGCTTCATCCTGCATGATTTTGATTGCTTCTTCGTACAGCGCCTTACGTTTTGTTTCATCCGTCTCGGTGCGCGCCTGAAGAACCAGCTCGTCCAATTTTGGAATGGAGATGCGTCCGTCGTTGTTCGATGTGTCCGTTACAACAAAGTCATGGAAGTTTTGGTCTGGGTCCTGACGTCCGGACCAACCCAGTTGCAGTGCGTCAAATTCGCCCTTCTCACCGGTCTCGATCAACTGACCGTATTCCAGTTTTTCCAGGGTCACAGTGATGTTGTGCTGCTTCAGCATGTTTTGAATAATCGCACCCAGCTGTTCGTTTTCCGGAGATGTCGAGATGTGGAGCTTGAAGCCAAAGCCGTTTGGCTGTCCACCTTTTGCCAGCAAGTCCTTGATTTCTGCTGCATTTGGTGCTACCGGTTTGTTCAGCTCTTCGTTGTAAGCCAGACTTCCTTTAGCAAATGGAGTACGTGCAGGTGCTGCATAGCCATTAAACAAAACTTTTACCAATGCCTCGCGGTCGATCGCGCGGTCTACTGCTTCACGCAAGAACTTGTTGTTAAATGGAGCGCGTGAGTTGTTCAGGTAGAGACCTTGGTAGCCCCAGCCGGATTCAGCGATCATCTCCAGGTTATTGTCACCCTTCACTGCCGGAATTTCCTTGACTGGTGTTTCATCGATCATATCGAGCATACCGGAACGCAGGTTTTGCACCTTCGCTGTACCGTTGGTAAACACTTTATACGTTACCTCGTCGAGCTTCGGAGCTCCATTCCAGTAGTTTTCGTTCTTTTTCAACGTTACGTGATCGCCTTTTACTTGCTCGACGAAGGCAAACGGGCCTGTCCCAACTGGATGGTTCACATATTGATCACCATGCTGATTCACAGCAGCTGGGGAAACGATGATCCCTGCACGGTCAGCCAAGATCGAAAGGAATGGTGCAAACGGCTGTTTCAATTGAACCTTCACGGTGCTCTTGTCGACGACGGTGACGGATTCAACGAATTTCATATCGCCTTTACGCTTCGATTTCTCATTCTTCATGTTGCGCTCAAACGTAAACTTGACCGCTTCCGCATCCAGCTCCGTACCGTCATGGAATTTGACGCCTTGCTTGATCTTGAGGGTATATGTTTTTCCGTCTGGCGTGACTTCATAGGATTCCGCCAGCATCGGTACGATTTTGCCGTTGGCATCAATATCAAAGAGCTTGTCATAAAGACTGGCATACACTTGACGATCATACAAGGAAGTAGAAATATTTGGGTCCATAGACGGCGGGTCTGCCTTCAGACCGATATTCAATACCTTTTTCCCTGTGCTGGGTGCGGGTGCTGCAGCGTTGCTTCCGTCTGTCGCAGGAGTTGTACTGCCGCCACCTCCACAACCGGTTACCAATAGAACGGTGCCTAGTACGGTGCTAAGCAATGTTTTGCTCATCTTGTTCGAAAACATAGAATGTCCCCTCTTTTCTTTTTATTACCATCTGACAGTTTGTGTTTTTCTGCTAATCTCTTTATTCCCCACAGTCCTCTCCGTCCGATGGCATTCCCCCCTTCAGTTGTCATTTGCAGTCTTATCGAACGAATTTGTACTTGGACTTCAATATTTTTAATTCATTGATAACATTGACGCGCAGGACTCCAGGAATCTTGTTGAGTTTGTTCATCAAAAATTGCGACAGCTCTTCGTAGTTTCTGACGAGGATCTGGGTGATGAGCTGATAGTCGCCCGAGGTCAGTACGATCAAACGTACTTCTACGATTTCGTTCAAACTTGCGACGACCTCGTCCAGCCTTTGTGCCTCTACGGCAATCTGGACGAAGGACTGAACGTTAAGCCCTGCTTTAACCGGATTGACGATCCCGACTAGGCTCAGCACACCCTCATCCTGCATCTGCTGAACTCGCATGCGGATCGTTTTTTCGGTCACGCCGAGCTCCTTGGCAATCTGGGTGAAGGGCAGGCGGGCATTTTCCTGTAACGCCCGAACAATGCCATAGTCCATATCGTCCAATTGTGGATATAGAGATCTCCGAAAATTCTCTTCCATATAGCCCTCCATTATTTCGTCCTGTTTTCGGTTTTCGGAACCTTACAACGGTCTGATTTTGTTTTATCAGGTCGATTTACGATATCATAAAGTAAATATAATACGAATCTCGGCACCAATCAACAGTTTGTCTGAAAATTTTTGTTTGCTTGCATTTTCACTAATTTATTTTTGTTTATCATATTGTTAATAAAAATAAAGAAAACAACTTACTCATAAGAGCAGTTGTCTACCACGGATGATCGACTCGTCTCGATGGGCCAATGCTTCAAAGGAACTGTTTTTTGTCTGCGGTCTGGAGGTGGAGAAATGGAGGATTTTACGTCTAATGCAACGGAAATTATCCTGCCTAAAGAATAATAATGCATGCGCTCAAACATATAGTTTATCAGAAGGTACAGAAGCTGTTTGTCGAAAAGGGATTGCATATTCAAAAATTGTTATTACATTAGTTTTATTTTAAATAAGTGTTGATTTTTAATTTATAATAATTATTATTAAAGAGAGATTACATTCAAACTTTTTATAGGGGTGATTTACGCATGAGTACAGACAAAAACAGGTTAACGACAAGCTGGGGGGCTCCTGTCGGTGACAACCAGAACTCGATGACTGCTGGTTCTCGAGGACCGACGCTGATCCAGGACGTCCATCTGCTTGAAAAACTGGCTCACTTCAACCGGGAGCGCGTCCCTGAGCGTGTTGTTCATGCCAAAGGCGCGGGGGCACACGGGTATTTTGAGGTAAC
>JBLNEJ010000283.1:0-11242 GCA_050262535.1 Clostridia bacterium | reverse complement strand
TTGTTCTGGGCTGTATCCAGTTCATAAACATATACATACTGATGTTGATCAATGTCAGCATAAAACAACTTCTTATCATCAACAGCAAGATGGTAGGGATTCGTACTCGTTGTGATTTTTTCAGGATGTTCAGGATCATTCAGGTCGATTACAGCAATCTTTGTGCTCCCCCATAAGGAGATATATAACTTTTCATCAAACAACTGAATATCAACCGGTTCAGAGCCGATCAAGTACTCTTTCTCCAACCTCATTTGATTTGGCTCGATGATAAACAAGCGGTTCGCCGTTTGAGAAATGGCATAAATACGCTGCCTCTCTTCACTGTAAACCCATTTTCTAATTTTGTTATCCAAAATGATGTGATTTTTGGTATAAGAAGCATTTGTTTTTGGGATCGAAATTTTCCCCAATTTTTGTTTATGGATGCTTTTACTGAGGTGATCGAACAAATAGAGATTATTGTCAGAATCCATTTGAATCATATCCGTTTTAAACGGGAGGTCATGCAGTTTCACAAACTGCTCCCTGTCATAAATGGATTCTTCGCTGAATACGTAACCACGCTTGACTAGTATGATATTATTGGCAAATTCGCGAAAGTACCGTCCTTCTACTTCAGCAAGGTCACGAGCATTCAACCTCAGACCACCATAAAATAATGCCCCATCCTGCAAGAACATTTCTCTCCACATATTAGAGATTCCATATCCGTTGTCCAAAGTAGTAACCGATAACTGATTGAACGTGCGAGTGTCCAGTGCATACACATTTGAACCCGTCGATCCCGATTCGCCGATATACAGAATATGTTTTTGTTCATCAACCAAAATTCCCGGAGTTGAATAATGATAGTCTGGTGTCTTGACCTTTTCTTCTTGACCTGTTTTTAGCTGGATGGAATAAAGTTCTCCCCAACTCCCTGAAGAGAAATAGAACAAGCGATCTTCATCAAAAGCAATCTGATCTGTTGAAGCGGAAGTCACCCACTCCTTCGTTTTTTTCTTGGTGTCAATCGAAACGGAAACGATCTTTTTATTATTGGTAAGGGTGACATACAGCATGTTCTGATGCTTTGTCACACGTGTAGGAAGCGGTCCAACGTCCACTTCATTCTCTATCTTCAAATCTTTTATCCGAATAAACAATAGTTTCCCCGACAACGTTGATACCGCATAAAGATACCCATTTTCCTCGTCAATGATCCAATCGTTCAAATCATAGGGAATCGTTTGCTTCGTCGATTCGGCAGCATATGAGACAGTAGCGTAAGGAGTCAACAGGGACAGTACAAAAAGAAAACATAATAGCAGAAAACCATATTTTTTCATAGAAACCTCCATAATTACGTTACTTTTTCGAAACAACCTTAACTTTCTTTGTTTTTTTCAGATTCTTGTAGATCGCGGTAATCTCAGCTTCCCCTTCCCCTACTGCCCGCAACTCTCCATTTTCAACAGAGACTACAGCAGGATTACTTGTCTTCCATTTGATTTTATTTGTTATATCCAGCCGAGAGATGTCATCATATTCAATCTGTACCGACTCTTCAATCCTGTCACCTACTGGTACGGTTTTATTGTAGTTTGAATCCTCGAAAAGAAGTGCACGTACCTCCCTCTCTTTCCCATTCCCGGTGGCATATAAACGATCTCCATCTCCACTATAAATCGTTCCATCAGCACTTAATGCAATGCCCTTTGGATATCCCGGTGCATATGCCTTCCATTTTATTTTTCCATCGACAGTCAACGCGCACATATACGCACTACCATCGGTTATATAAACCGTTCCGTCCTTGTCTACCAATGGTGTTGGAGCGGATGAAGAATAATGTTTTATCTTTAAGCTCCACTTCGGAGATCCATCCTTGTTCACAGCTTTGAATGACTCAAAAGTTGCATAATACAAGGTACCTTCCTTGCTTAGTGCGACGGATGTCAAGATCTCATCCTCATTTTCATTCTGCCATACAAGTTTTCCATCAGGTGTGATCGCACCAACGCTGTGCCAAGAAGTGTAGAAGATGGTACCATCGTCACCTATAACCGGTGAGCGGTGTATTTCATCGTATCCAGATTCAGGATCAAGTGAAACTTCCCATTTGATTCTTCCTCTTGCATCCGCAGCGAACACGGAGTCAATTGTGGTCATATAAATTGTTCCGTCCCTGCCGATGACAGGCGTACTCGATAACTGACGCTCTCCATACTCTCTCTCCCAAACAATTTCACCGTCAGCACTGACCGCTACATGTTTGCCATCCGGGTTTTTCAGATGAATGGTCCCGTCCCCGCCAATGAAAGGGGAGATGACAGTATAGGGATCCCCATCAAAATCAAGCGCCCACTTCTTTTCACCTTCACTCGATAATGCGAACAGGGTGTTGCTTGTCCCAAAGTAAATCGATCCGTCTTTTCCAATTACAGGATTTGTATGAATTACCTGTCCAACAGGATATTCCCATTTCAGTACCCCTAAATTATTGAACGCCATAAGCCTGTTCCCCATGCCGATGATTACACTACCCGTGCGATCAATGACCGGCACTATACTGCTTTCACGTGGATCATGTGGTTCCAACGCATAATAGGTCCAGCGTATAAAAGGATTGTCACTTCCCGTAAAACGGGATTCATTTTTCCAGTTCACCGTAGACGGTTGGTCTGCATACTTGTCGTATCCGCCATTCTTATAGCCTCGTCCAAGGTCAAAAGACTTTTCACTGCCTGCCACTGTAATGGGAAACGAAGCCTTTTTCGTCTGATACTTGGCGGTTACCGTTGCTTTTCCCGGGCCGACTGCAGTAATTTTTCCTTCTGTAACCGTAGCCACCTTCGTTTTGGAAGAGCTCCATTCGACTTCATTCGTAACATCTCCGGAAGACTCATCTTTATAGAGCAGGGTGGCAAAAACGGAAACCTCATTTTCTGGACGTAACGATAGCTTTCGCTCCGAAACCACTAATTTCGAAACACGCTCTTCCTGTATATCCTCGCTCTTGATTTTTGCAAGAATCACTCTACTTTTAATATCATTATGACCCCAAACAATAAACCCTTCATCAGCAGTTTGATAGACGAACTCCCCACCTACATCTTCTCTGCCAAAGTATTTTTCCCATTCCTTTTTCCCGTTAGCATCAAGTTTGATGACGTATATTCCCCTGATTCTGTTCTCGTAACCTCCTCCTCCGGTTGCAATGTAGCTCCCGTCAGTCATTCGTTGAATTTGAGATAAACCAACAGGCTCACCATCTAAAACAGTCTCCCATTGAATGTTGCCGTCCACATCAAATTTCCGTAGATGTTTCTTGCTATTTATACTACCAGAAACAACATAACCGCCATCGTTCATGACGTTTATCATATTAATTCTGTCGAAATCTGTTTTGAAAATCTTCTCCGACTGTTCAGTGCCTGTCCCATCCATTTTGCTGAGATATACATAGTCTTTTTCTTCTTTTAAATCGCGTCTTTTCCCTACTAGGAAAAATCCTTCATCTCTTGCAGCATGGATGAAGTACCTGTACTCATTTTCCGAATTCGCCTTAACAATCCTCCATTGTTCGTCTCCCCGTGAATCCAGTTTGAATAGAAATACTTTGTTCTCCTTCGTCTCACGATTGTCTCCCATTACGACATACTCCTGATCCTTCGTTTCAATAACGGATCTCCCCCACCCGATGGAAATAAAAGAGCGTTTCCATAACAGGTTGCCAGCGGAGTCCAGTTTGAAAACGTATGTATCCTTTGTACCTACCCCATTCACAATCATGCTTCTGCCAAGTACAATATATCCGCCATCAATCGTTTGCTTAATTCGATCGCCAGCTATATTTTTCTCGTCCAGTTTGGACTCCCATTCCACTTCTCCCTGTGAGTCAAGTTTCCGTATCAAGATGGATTCTGAACGAATAGGAACAAAATCTTCACCAACCATGATAAAACCACCGTCCGCGGTCTGCTGCAAGTCGTTAAACTGGCCATTCTTGATTGTTTTTTCCCATTCAAGTAACGGCGCTTCAGCTGCTTGTACGGCTGGCGTCTCAATGATCCATAACCTAATAAACACCACCGTTAAAACAAACAGCCAAAACTTGCTTCTCCTTACAACTGTCAACATGCTTCCTCCCCTAGCCTCAAAAATGTTGTTTCTGAATTGTTTGCAGATTCCACACATAATGTTTGGTAAATTTTACACCAAAAACCACTTATGTGGAACCTGGTTTGCTAGCACTAAACCGTATATACGTTCTTTCGCTCATTTTGAAAGTCATTTCAGCCCCCGCAAAAAATTTCCACACTGTTGTTCATCTATTGTTAATCTGCGCCTATTACACTACTAACTGTACTCACTCAAGCAGAACAGGAGATGAACAGAAATGTTGGCATTCGCCGTGATTTTTATCAATCTGGCCCTCGTTTCCTATACGATCGGTGTATGGGGCGAAAAGCGTTCGGGGGCACTCGAATTGAAGCACCTTGTCTTTTTCGGCCTTGGGCTGCTATTCGATACAGTCGGAACCAGCTTTATGAAATTGCTGGCAGATGGTTCCACACTAAATCTGCATGGCATTACGGGGCTGATCGCCCTTATGCTGATGTTTTTGCACACCGTTTGGGCCTGCTTCGTTTTATGGCGCAAGAAGGAAAACCAGATTAAGAATTTCCACAAATTCAGTCTGTTTGTCTGGATTCTATGGCTGATTCCTTACTCGATTGGGGTAGTGCTCAGCTTTCTGAAATAAAGGAAAAAAGCGTAGGCAACCGTGTCTACGCTTTTTTCACTGCATTGTCGGAAACCGGCATAAAAAAATGCCCTGTTGTCAACAAGGGCATGAATGATTTAGACGGGAGCGTCTTCTATTTCGACGTTTTTCAATCGATATCTTTTTTCCAAACGAAGCTGCCGTTGTTTTTCATACAGCTTGTGAATCACAAAGTAAGAAAGAAAACCCAAAACGGCACCAAATACGGACATGCCGATCAACACATGCAATCCGCCGTACAGGATATCCTTGATCGCCTGGAAATTGCCCGAAAGCAGCTCCGTGAACGCATTGTGGTGCAAGGCTCCTCCCTCAATTTTGACAGGATAGATCAGCGTCCCGAGCTTGTGAGCCGGCGGCAAAAGCAGAACTGGCAAAAAGGTGAGCTTCCCGATCACGTTTCCGATCACAGCAGCAGAAAGTGAACCTCTTGCCAACCGAACGATCGGATAAAACAGGAAGTAAATCAAGGAAGCGGTTGAGATCACGATCATCTCCAAGCCGAATCCGATCGCGAATCCCAGTGAAACGTTTTTAGCCCCATCGGGTGATCGCAGCAGCTTGAGGAAGTTCATTCGAAAGGCGCGTAAAAGCTTCTGAAAAAAGTTATATTTCTTTGGATTCTTTTGCATCTCGTCACCTCGCGTAAGAAAGCACACTTCCATCATAGTAGATTTATCGCAAAAAGTCTCTAGAAGAAGGAGGCAACTTTTGCAAATGGCAGCCTTTATTCTTGCAGCAGCTTTTCCAAAAACTGTTTTCGAATCATTTCCTTGTCCCCGATCACGACCGGATTCTCCAAACTGCCGATTCCTTCGATCTCGACACGCACCCTGTCACCCACTTGCAAGTATTGGGGCGGTTTCATTGCCATCGCCACCCCGGGCGGCGTACCGGTCGCAATCAGATCGCCTGGCTCCAGCACCATGATTTTGGACAGATAGCTGATCAAATAAGGGATGGAAAAAATCAGTTCCTTTGTATTGGAATGTTGGCGAATTTCATCATTTACATAGCAATTGATCGCAAGGCGATGCGGGTCCTCGACTTCATCAGCGGTAACGAGGCAAGGTCCGATCGGCGCGTGGCCGTCAAACGTTTTTCCCTGCAGCCATTGCGAGGTCCGAACCTGATAATCCCGGACCGACACGTCGTTCATGGCGGTATAGCCGGCGACGTACTCGTAAGCATCCGCCTCCTCCACATGGCTGGCATGCTTCCCGATCACCACGGCAAGCTCCGCTTCGTAATCCAGCTGATCGGAGTCCTCCGGTTTGGGAATCGGTGCAAATGGATCATTAATGGTGTTGGCGAACTTCGAAAAAATGACGGGGATCGTTGGAATATCCATATTTACTTCCTCGGCATGGTCACGGTAGTTCAGGCCGATACAGATGATTTTATTCGGATTGGAGATAGGGGCATGCAGCGTCACAGTATTGATGGGGAACATAACGTCCGTCCGCTCTGACTCTTGAATGTTCTCTTTCTTCGTGGCAAATTCGACTGCTTGTCGGGCATTCTCCAAAGAAGCCGCGCCTCCTCGCAGAAACGCCTTCATGTCGGATGGGCTATCGTCCACCCCTGCCATCATTTTGTACGCGGCCGCGATATCCACCACTTGATCGGCTACAACGGCTCCAAGCGATTTCCTCCCATCCCGGGAATAGGTTACCAGCTTCATGTCTGTGCTCTCCTCTCTGTCTTCAGCTTTTATGCCTGTCGATGAAACGACAAATCCGTTTTACCCCTTCCAGCAGTTGCGATTCTTCTGTTGCAAAAGAAATGCGCACCATGCTGCGGGTCAGCTCCCCAAATGTGGTACCCGGGGCTGCAGCCACTTTCTCTTCCTTCAACAAATCCAGTACGAGTTCGTCCGCTGTCCGCCCCAACTCCGCCATATCTACCAGCATATAGAACGCGCCCGCCGGTTTGTATACCTTCACGTTCGCCTGTGCAAACAAGTCGTATGCTTTGTCCCGTCTTTCCTTGTAGCTTAGCCGCATCTCCTCTACGAAGTCCTGCGGCCCTTTGATAGCAGCCTCCGCCGCCTTTTGGGAAATCGAAGTGGCACAGGAGATCAAGGGCAGCATCACTTTCCCCATTAATGCGGCAATCTCGGGATTGGCAACGGCGTAGCCGATTCGCCAGCCGGTCATCGCGTAGTTTTTCGATGCGCCAAAAATGCTGATGACCCGGCCATCAGGATCAAACGATTTCGGACTGATATGCGTTCCCTCAAACACAATCCCGTCGTACACTTCATCCGATATCACGTACAGATCGTGCTTGACGGCAAATGCCAGCAATGCAGTGATTTGCTCACGGTTGAGGACGGCGCCGGTCGGATTTCCCGGCGAATTGATCAGAATCGCCTTAGTTTTCGCGGTGACCCGTTTTTCCAGCTGCTCCAGATCAGGGGCAAAACTGTTCTCGGGAAGCAACGGATATCGTTTGGGGACACAGCCTTGCGCGAGTATCATCATTTCATACACAGGCCAGCACGGATCGGGTATGAGGATTTCATCATCAGCGTCAGCGATTGCCAGCAAACTGCCCGTCAAAGCGGAAACCGCCCCGGAGGTCACCACGATCTGGTCACTCGCAACCCGGAATCCGTATTGATGACCAAGATGCTCGCACAACGCATCGCGCAGCGATTTATAGCCAGGCACCGAGGTATAGCCCGTAAAGCCTTCATTCATCGCCAACGTTGCTGCTTCCCGGATGTGCTGCGGCGTGTTGACGTTCGGTTCACCTACCTCCAAATGAATGGCGTCCGGAATGTTGGCGGAAAGCTCCATAAGCTGGCGGATTCCCGAATTTGGCAGCTTGCTTCGCGTTTTCGACAATGGTTTCATACCGATGACTCCCCCTCGCCTTTTTTATAAACGATCTTCCCGTCCAGAACGGTCATGTCTACGGTGACATCTTTTAGACGCTCTGGCGGCGTATCCAGGATCGGTTCGCTGAGAACAACCAGATCAGCCAATTTTCCCGCTTCTATGCTTCCCTTGATCTGCTCGTCAAAGCTGGCATAAGCGCCGTTCCACGTATACAACCGGACCGCTTCCAGCAGCCCAATCCGTTGACAATCGCCGACAGACAGCCCCGCTTGCGTTCTTCGATGGACCGCCGTATGAATGCCCAAAAGCGGGTTGCAATCCGTGATCGGACAGTCCGATCCGGCTGCGGCAATGATTCCTGCATTGATAAACGCTCTGGCCGGAAACATGTGATTGACACGCTCACCGTAATGCTTCAGATAGCCCTCGCCGAACTCGTATAGAAACGGCGGGTTGGGTACGGGGATCACACCAAGCTCTTTCATCCGCTGCATCAAATCCGGCGTCGTAACCCCGGCGTGTTCAATCCGATGTCGATGGTTGGCTCGGGGCTGTTTTTGCAAGGCTGTCTCGATGCAATTCAGCATCATTTCGATGGCCCGATCGCCCTGGGCGTGCGCCGTAATCTGGAATCCTCGCTCATGTGCTGGTACGAGCGCCTCCTGTAACTGTTCTTGTCCAAAATAAAGGATTCCGTAATTGTTGCTGTCACTCGTATACGGCTGTCTCGTCGAGATCGTCGGCCCACTGCTGCTTCCATCAATAAAAACCTTGGCCGGTCCGATTTTAAACCGCTCATTGCCTAAGCCGGTGACGATTCCGGCGTCCGTCATTTTTTTCACGAAATCCCGCGAATCGCTAAGAGCACCAATCATGGCATAAATACGAACCTGGATATCGTCCGATAGGATGGCCTGCTGAAGTATCCTGAGGCTTTCCGGGCCGTACGCACCGGCATCGTGGATGCTTGTAATTCCGTTGGCCAGCAGTTGACGGGAGGCTAGAAGCATTCCCTTTCGGATCTCCGCTTCTGTACATTTGGCTAGTTGGTTCAGATGCATATGGGCGTTTTCGATCAAGACACCTGTAGGGACCCCGTTTGCGTCCCGTTCGATTTTTCCGCCCGGAGGATCAGGGGTGTTTGCGTCAATTCCTGCCAGTTCCAGCGCCTTGCTGTTCACCGCAGAGATATGGGAGCAGGTTCTGACCACGATAATCGGATGGTCAATGGAAATCGCGTCAAGCTCCCAGCGTGTCGGATACCTTTTCTCGACTACCTTTGTTTCATTGAACCCCCATGCGCGGATCCAGTCGCCTTTGGGAGCCTGTTGCGCTTTGGTCTGCAAATCCTCCAGAATGTGATGCAGTGATTGAATATGGGGTGCCTTGCAGTTTACACCAAGCGTATTGGCAGCCATCAAGGTGATATGCAGGTGCGCGTCGATAAAACCAGGCAGCATGCTTCTTCCCTGCAAATCGATGATCGTTGTTTCCCTGCCGATATATCGTTCGATACTGGCATTGTCTCCCACCGCAAGGATGCGGTTTTCCTTCGTCGCGACCGCTTGTGCAATCCGATCCGTTGCATCAACCGTCACAATCTGACCATTTCGAAACACAATGTCTGCAGGCAAAAAGAGCCCCTCCTCTCAATGTAATCGGCTATTCCGCCTCCTCCCCCAGTTCCTCGGCCAGTTTGGCAAGATCAACTTTATAAATCGGGCGCGGGCGGCCTTTCTGGGCCATTTTTTCTTTGCCGATCACTTCTGCAATCTTTTTTGTTTTCAACGATTGGATTAACCGGGCCGCATTTCGTTCACTGGTGGACAGGCCATTGCTGATTTCCCGCGTCGTTACGACCTCTTTGCGCAAGGTCGTCAGCCAAGAATACAGCTTGCGCATCGTATGTGGAATCGAATGGCTTTCGCCTTCAATCAAGGAATACTCCATAGCAGTGCCAGAACCGTACGGACCATATGCCCTTTTTTGATCATCAATCAAAAAGCCGCAATTTCCTCCGTCTTGCATCGCCAAGGTCAATGCCCTGTCGGCGTTATAAGCAGCGCTTTCCCCCGTATCTCCCATACCGATTCCGAAGTTGATGAAAAACGGATACTTCTCGAAAATGTGTTCAAACAGGGAAAAATCCGTCAAATGATCGGTCAGCCTCTCAATGATTCCTCTCGTTGTGTAAAGGGTGACAATATCTTCATCCAGTTCCCCCATTCTCGTGAAAAACAAATTGCTGATATCGCTGATCGTTTTTTTCATGTGAAGCGGGTCGATCGGCTCGATATAGGCCGATTCGTCGATCTTGAACTGAAGGATCGTCATTTGGCCCGCATGTTTTTTATGCTCTCTTCCTAACAGAATTGCTTTTTTGATCGTCTCCCGAATCGTCTGCTTCGTGTGCTTGATGAGGAATACAGGGACTTTTTGCTCCTGCAGCTTTACGTAAACGGAATTCAGACAGGTGGCGACTACCTGGCATTGCCCCTCCTTCCACAAGTCAAGGTGGTGCCGGGCGAGCTTTTCTCCGTCATATTCATCATCCTGCGCTGCGACTGACCAGTGAAAAGCGGGAATCTGCAACTCTTCCAATGTTTCCTCCAAAACATCGGGGCTGATCACATCGAAGCTGACAGACGGGAAAAAGTGATAGCTGCGGTACATATGAAAAATCGCCGAATAAAGGTCCGTGCCTTCAAACGGAATGTAGATCGCCCGGCTATCTTGCGGAAGAGCCTCTTGTGACAGGTAGTAAGGGAATTTTCCACTGAATACATACACATCGATCATTTCCTTGCACTGTTTGACAAGTGTCGGGGATTCCTTCTCTGATTCATAGACGAGCGGGACGGTTTCTGCTTCCTCACATTCATCCGCTACCCTTTTGATTGCCGTAACCAACTGTTCTGGGCCGATGATTGCCAGCTTTATTTTCACGATCGCTTTCCCTTTCGTCTTTAATTCGTCGTTTAATAACCATATAATTGTTCCCGATCACAAATCCCAAGAAATTTCCTAAAAAATCGGGAATTACGCAATTCAATTACGTCTTTATATAGTCTTTTAATTAGATTTTACTAATCCCGAACCATTTGTCAATGTTTTCTGAAAATTATTCAAGAACCGTCTCCCAAAATAAAAAAGCCGTCACGCTCTTCCAAGCCCAAATGACAGCCGTTCATTTCTTCAGCGTTCCCCGTACGCCCCATCGGTATGGAGGAATTTAATTTCAACATATCGAATTCCTCTACAAAAGAAATTGCAGGATACTCTTGGTAGGAAGCAGGTGAAATGCGTGCAAGAGGAAATCAGTTCGTTTGATCTGAGAGAGACCCACTATATCGTCGGGCGTGACCAGGAAATTGCGCTGTTCCGCAATTTTTTGGAGGGGAAGGATCGCAGCGGCAAAAACCTGTGGAATCTGTTTGGTACCGGCGGTGTCGGGAAAAGCACGCTCTTGCAGCTATTCCGCCTTTATGCCCATCAAGCAGGAGCATGCTACATCCTCCTGGATAGCCGGGATTTCAGCCATACCGAGACAGATTTGTACAAAGCCCTGCTCAAACAGCTGAAAATCAGCTATCCCCTCGAATCCGATCAGGAAAGCCTCTTGGAA
>JBLNEJ010000282.1:0-2756 GCA_050262535.1 Clostridia bacterium | reverse complement strand
CTCCGCCATGACCTTGTTGGTATAGTCAAACACCTCAAAGAGCAATTCAGCAAGCTGATTGCTTTTTTCTTCGCCCAAATGCTCAATGAGTCCATTCATTCGGGAAAGGAACGCTTCTGTCGCCTGGCGGGTAATGTCCTCGCCCTTTTCCGTCAGCTTGACGCCGACCGATCGTCTGTCATGCGGGTCCATGTTGCGTTCAATCAGTCCGTTCGCTTCCATTCCATTGAGCAGCTGGGTGACAGTCGGCGAGGTCACTTGCATGCGCTTGCTGATCTCGGAGACCTTGATCTGCGGAGACTCTGATGTCAATGCGCGTTTGATGCATAACAGCACCTTGATTTCACTCGGTTTCAAGTCGAGGACGGTTCGATTTTGCCATTCTGCTCGTCTGAACATCATGAAAGCTTTCAACAGCTTATGGGCTGTAGAGTGGTCATGTTCCATTTTTTCACCCCGGATTTCTATTAGGTTGGCAACTAATTAGCATTCCTATTTATTAGGTAAACTAATTATATTCTACTCCGTTTGGATGTCAATCCGGTTTTTGTTGATTCGGTGCATCGAGTTGTTGTGTCGATACCAGCTTTTTCGTCTAACCTCTTTTGCGTAACGTCGTCTTCCACTAAGGCGTCCCCGCTCAAAAAAATGGCATCCCCACGCAACTGTGTGAGAATGCCATTGTTTCAATATCAATTCAAAAACCTGTGGAACTACGCTTCATACACAATCTTTCCATCCATAACGGTCAAGGCGACGCGCGTTTGGCGGATGAGGTCCGTCGGGATGGCAAAAAGGTTTTGATCCAAGACGACCACATCGGCTAGCTTGCCTGCCTCAAGCGTTCCCATCTCGTGCTCGCGGAAATTGCCATAGGCTGCGCCAATCGTGTAGGCACGCAGTGCGTCGGCCATGCTGATTCTCTCCTGCGGATTCCAGCCGCCCTCCGGTTCTCCATCATTATGCAGACGTGTGACCGCTCGATATAGCTCGGTAATCGGATCAAGTCCGACCACCGGATAGTCGCTGCCAAAGGCAAGCGGCGCCCCAGCCTTGCGCAAGCTGTTGATCGGCCAGGTCAGACGGCTTCGTTCTTCACCCAGACGCGCCACATACGTATGCTCCGCAAACGAATCGGCTGCCATATGCTCAGGCTGCATCGACGCGATTACGCCCAGCTTGCCAAACCGCTCCACATCATCGGGATGAATGACTTCTATATGCTCGATCGTGTGGCGGGAATCGCGCACGCCATTTTCTCGCTGTGCCGCTTCAAAGCAATCCAGTCCCAATCGAACCGCCCCGTCTCCGCAGGCGTGGTACCGAATCCGGAAGCCTTCCCGGTCAGCAGCAACGGTCCACTCCTGAATCACATCGCGTGGAATCAACGTTTCTCCAACCGTATCCGGTCGGTCGGAATAGGGCTCAAGCAGCAACCCGGTATAGGTTGTCGGTACACCATCGAGGAAATTTTTCAATCCGGCAAAACGCAGCTTATCCGAACGATACGTATCCCGAAGCTTCCGCGGCTTATCCAAGTCCCCGTTCAGCTCCGTCAAAAAATGAATCCGCACCGTCAGCTTGTCCTGCTCCTCAAACTGATGGTACATCTCCAAGTCGCCCAGTTCCATCGTGACGAGCGGGAACATGTCACCGACCGATGTCACGCCCCATTGGGCAGCATGATCGAGAAACGCCTGCATGATGCTTACCCTGCGATCCAGCGGGAACGTAAACGCATCCTTGGCAAGCGCCATGGCGGTCTCGTATAGAAAGCCCGTCGGCTCCCCGTTTTCGTCGCGTTCAATCGCACCAAACGGCGGATCAGGAGTTTCCCGGGAAATTCCCGCCAGCTCCAACGCCTTGCTATTGAGCCATGCAGCATGACATTCCGCATTGAACAAAAACACAGGTCTATCCGGAATATACTTGTCCAGCGTGGAACGATGAGGCAGCCGTGGCTCATCCCACAGCACATGATACCAGCTAAAGCCGATCACCCATGGATCATCCGGCCGCTGATCCGCATAGGCTTTGACCATTTGCGCCGTTTCTTCCTCGGATTTCGCCGCAAGCAGATTCACGGATTGCTGCAAGAGCCCTCCAAGCAGCAGGTGAATATGGAAATCATGAAAACCTGGAATGATCAGCTTGTCATGGTACGAACGCACATCTGTCTTGTCGCCGATATAGGGCTGAATCTCCTCTGTTGTCCCTACCGCTATGATCTTGTTTCCCGCAACGGCAACTGCCGCCGGACGCGGTTCATTTTCCAAGCCGGTAAAAACAGCATTGCTGATCAGCACAAGATCAGCCGTTTGTGTGGCTTTCCCACTCATCTGCTTCACTCCCATCTTCATCCTTATTGCGATTTCAACTCGTTCCAAATTGTATCAAACGTCGTCATGTTTTCTCCGATGTCTCCCGCATATTCCCCACGCTTCAGATCAGCCTCGGTCGGGTAGATGATCGGGTCTTTTTTAATCGATTCATCCAGCAGTGCTTTTGCTTTTTCATTCGGATTCGTGTACGGAATTTCTTTGGAAATCGCCGCGCTGATCTCTGGTTTCAGGAGGAAGTTGATGAATTCCTCTGCCGCTTCCTTGTGCTTCGCGTTTTTCGGGATGACGAAGTTGTCCATCCACAAAATGACACCTTCCTTCGGATAAACCGACTTGATTGCCGGCACTTCCGATTGTGCGAGAGCCGCCTCTGCGCCATAGACGAAGCCGACCGTTGCCTCTCCCGAAATCAAC
>JBLNEJ010000281.1:0-4350 GCA_050262535.1 Clostridia bacterium | reverse complement strand
ATGTGACCCGTATTCCGCTCTGGGGCTTAGGCTGTGCAGGGGGAGCAACCGGTCTGTCTCGCGCATGCGAGTATGCACTGGCCTACCCGGATGCGGCGGTCGTCCTGCTTTGTGTGGAGTTATGCGGGTTGACCTTCATCAAGAAGGATTTGTCCAAAAGCAATCTCGTCGCCACCTCGTTGTTTGCTGATGGCGCGGCTGCAGTGCTGATCGTGGGAGATCAATTTGCCCGGAAGCGTGGCTTGCATGAAAGCCCGCGTTTTCTCGCCCGTAAAACGTGGACCTGGTACGATTCGCTGGACGTGATGGGGTGGGACGTCACGGAGTCGGGGCTTAAGGTCATTTTTTCCCAAGACATTCCCACCCTTGTCAAGCAACGGATGCGCAGCAATGTAGATGCGCTGTTAGGCGAACAGGGGCTCGATCTGAAGAAGATTGAGCATTTCATCCTCCATCCGGGAGGTCCTAAGGTCATTACCGCCTACGAACAGGCTCTGGAGCTTACAGAGCACGCTACGCAAAATAGTAAAGATGTGTTGACCCATTATGGCAACATGTCCTCCCCTACGGTCTTATTCGTTCTGGAAAAAAGTCTTCGCCAGCGTTGGACGGAACAATCATACGGTCTTGTCGGCGCGCTTGGACCAGGCTTTTCTTCCGAGCTGATATTACTGCAGAAGGGGGGACATTCATGACATCTTTTTTTCTTACCGTCTTTCTCGCGGTCATTGGACAACGTTTGGCTGAGCTTCGGCTAGCCCGCAAAAACCGTCGCCTTCTTGTTGCGTTAGGCGGTTATGAAGCCGGACGAGAGCACTACAAGTATATTATCGGCCTGCATGTGCTGTTTCTGGGCAGCCTGCTTTTGGAGGCGGTGCTTCACAACCGTCCTCTAGCCAATTGGCAGGAGTGGCTTTTCGTTTTCTTTCTTGTGCTGCAGGTCGGTCGATACTGGTGCATCAAAAGCCTGGGCATGTTCTGGAATACCCGGATTGTCATCCTCCCCGGCGCTTCTCCAGTCCGTACTGGCCCGTACCGGTTCGTCCGACACCCGAACTACTGGATCGTCGGACTGGAGCTGTTGCTGCTTCCGCTCGTCTTTTCCGCTTACGTGACAGCCTTCTGCTTCCCGCTTGCCCATCTCCTCGTGTTGCTTCGTTACCGATTGCCGCTGGAGGAAAAGCTGGTGCATGGTTCCTCACCACAGCAATAGGCCGATTTGAAAGCGAAAAAACCTCTGCTCATATCAGACAGAGGTTTTTTGCGTTGTTGCCATTATTTCAGATTTTCCGGGTTGAGGCACTCCAGTTCAGGCACGACAAAACGGCCATCCTGACGAATTAAACGGTCATCGAACCAGATTTCACCACCGCCCCACTCTGGGCGCTGGATCATGACCATATCCCAGTGGACGGACGATTTGTTGCCATTGTACGCATCGTCATAGCATTGACCTGGCGTGAAGTGGAAGCTGCCGTCGATTTTTTCATCGAACAAAATATCCTTCATCGGATTTTGGATAAACGGATTGACACCGATGGCGAATTCGCCAATGTATCGCGCGCCTTCATCCATATCCAGCACGTTGTTCAAACGTTCGGTGTCGTTCGCGGTCGCCTCGATAATTTTCCCATCCTTGAAGGTCAGTCGTACATTTTCATACGTGAAGCCGTTGTATGGGGTTGGCGCATTGTAGGAGATCACCCCGTTAACCGAATCTTTCACAGGCGCGGTGTAAACTTCACCGTCCGGAATGTTCAACTCACCTGCACATTTGATTGCTGGAATGTCCTTGATTGAGAAGGTCAGATCGGTGCCTGGCCCGGTCAGTCGTACCTTGTCCGTCTTGTTCATCAGTTCGACCAAATGATCCATCGCAGCGGACATTTTGCTATAGTCCATCGTACAGACGTTAAAGTAGAAATCTTCGAAAGCAGGTGTACTCATGCTTGCTAATTGAGCCATGGAAGCGTTCGGGTAGCGCAGGACAACCCACTTCGTGTCAGGGACGCGAATGTCCATGACAGGACGCTGAAGCAGGCGCGAGTACATCGAGAGCTTGTCGCCAGGAACGTCAGACAGCTCATTGATGTTGTCACCACTGCGGATTCCGATGTAGCAATCCATTTTCTTCATGAATGCGACATCCGATTCACACATAAGACCCAGTTGGGTTTCATTCACGTTCATCAGCAACTCACGATTGATTGTTGGATCGACGAGTTGTACGTACGGGTTGCCCCCCGCTTCATATGTTTTACGAATCAATGCCTTCACCAGCTCCGAAACGTTTCCAATTGCATGGATCAGTACATTTTCACCAGGTTGAACTTTTGTAGAGTAATTGACCAAAACGTCGGCCAGTTTTTCCAACCGTGCATCTTTCATGTCGTCATCTTCCTCTCTTCTTTCCTAACAATATTCTCGGTCAGAAGATGCATTTTTGTCAATAAAAATTCTTTTAATATATCCTAGTGTTTTTTGCCCATCATATAAAACTTGCTCAGTCCTGAGTTTTGGAGCGTTGCTTTTACGTCAATGGTATCTAGGGACTTCTCCGTCAATTTGAACCCGCCACTTTTTTGAAGCTTTTTCCATAACTGCGGGTTGTCTCGATACAGTTTGCTTTCGAGATTGTAGACATCCGTATGAATCCGAATTCCTTCTCTGAACGTATCCCGAATTTGTTTCTTGATAATAGATGAAGCCATTTCGTTAAGCTTTCTTTCAGGAAGCTGCTTGAGATATTCCGAAAGAAACCCGGACGTTTCCACCTTCATGGAAAAGACGGGCTCACCCTCTACTTCTTTTACCTTGATCTTGGATTTGAAGTGGTTCATGACAATAATCCCATATTGTTTGGTACCCTCGCGCAGAATCAACGGGGTACGAATGGATGTATTCTCCAGCCAACGCAGTCCCTGCAGCTTGATGCGAGGCATGCACCCATTCAATTTTTTCTTGTACAAAAAACAGCTGCCGCCAATCAATTGCTTGGCTTGCGGCTTCTTGTTCTCCGTCCATTGTGAATCTGACACCGACAAATAGGGAAGCAAAACGGTGCGTCCCGGCTCGGTCCAGTCCGCGATGAACCGATAGAGGTACATGGGCCTGATGATTGAGATCTGCGTATACATGTCCATCGGGTCATTCAGCTGTGAGTATAATGATGAGATATGCAAGAGGGGAGTCGTATTTAACACATCCTCCATCTTGCTGTCTGTAGCAAAGGTCCAAACCGTATAGCGAAACTCATAGTAGCGGTTCAGCTCTTCGATCAAATCTTGCACGCTTTTTTCGTCCAATGCCCGTTTATGGAAGACAATCGCCTTGATATGTCCCCATTCCATTCGCTGCTGGGAGGTGCGATACAGATTGAAAATTGCCTGATCGAACGTATCACCCTCTCCTCTGCCAACCGCGATAATCTGTTTCGGATTGGAGCCGCCAGCAGCTTCGACCTTGGCAATGTTTGAGAAACTCAAGATTTGCGCATATACGATGTACTTTCCTTTTTTGAGGTCAACACCCAAAGTATTCACGTAAATCATGTGTTCGATCTCTCTTGCTCCCCAGCATCCGCTAACAACAAATGAACAGAGTACGATCAGCGCCAGCCATATTTTTGTACGGTGCCTATTCCCTTTCATTTGCTCCCACCCTTTTTGTCGATCATGTTTGGCGGGCTATCGATTCTGCGCCATGGTAAGCTGAACAGAACCTTGAACAGGTCTCGCCATACAGGAGGAGAGATCGGAGCAAGATAAGGGATTCCGAACGATCTCAGGTTGGCCAGTGCCATCGTAATCCCCATAAGGCTGATGAGAAATCCAAACATCCCTAAAAAAGCACAGACGATGAGCACACCCATTCTTAGCAGACTAACGAGACTCACCAGATTCTGATTCCCTAACGTGAACGTCGCAACGATCGCGATGGCCATGATGACGAGCACCCCTGGGGCTGTCATCCCCGCACTAATGGCAGCCTGTCCGATAATCAATCCGCCTACGACGGACAGCGTTTGGCCAATCGCGGTGGGAAGACGCAATCCGGCTTCCTTGAGCAGTTCAAACAGCATCAGCATAAATATTCCTTCCAAAGGGGTTGGCAGCGGTACTCCCTGCCGTGAGAGGACGAGTGTTGAAAGTAGCGTCAATGGAATTTGGTCCTGATGATAGGTCAAGAGGGCAATCCAGAATCCAGGGAGATAAATCGCGATAATCAATCCGAGTATCCGGTAAAGTCTTGTCATCAACACAAAAATTGTCGGGGTATTGGCATCCTCAGCAGCGTTAAGCAGGTACGTCAAATTGGTAGGTGCAATGATCGCAGATGGAATGCCATCAA
>JBLNEJ010000280.1:0-3471 GCA_050262535.1 Clostridia bacterium | reverse complement strand
GCTATGTGACAAGCGACGTGATCGATCCGGACGAGCTGACCACCTATGAGGTTGTGTCTGACGGCGGCATGAAGTCATTCTTCACCGGCTATGCCAATCCGAAGGTGGACGAGCTGGCGTCCAAGGCGAGAGGCATGCTTGATGAAGCGAAACGCAAAGAGATGTATTTCGAGATCCAGAAAATCGTCAAGGATGACGCGCCCTTCATCTTCCTGTTCGAACAGCCAAGCTCCTATGCGACCCAAAGCTATGTACGTGGCTTCAAGGTCATGTCGACAGGCAACTACCGCCTTGAGGACGTCTGGTTTAATAAGTAAAAGAAGGTGATTGTCATAGAACGGTTCCAATACACTTTGACACGACTGATTCAACTGATTCCCGTTCTATTTGGAGTCTCGATCGTCTCGTTTTTGATCATTCATTTGATTCCCGGCGACCCGGCGACAATTATGCTGGGTCCCCGGGCCACACCGGAGAACGTCAAGGAGCTTACGATCAAGATGGGGTTGGACAAGCCACTCTTGAACCAGTACATGATTTACATGGAAGGGCTGTTCCAGGGGAAAATGGGAGACTCGATCTTTTTCAAGCAATCGGTCAATACGCTGATCGGTGAACGGTTGGCCCCATCGTTTTTTCTGATTTTGTATGCGGCCGTACTCAGTCTGTTGATCAGCATTCCGGTTGCGCTTTACTCGGCATTGAAAAAAGACAGCCTGATGGATAACGGTTTTCGCACTGTTTCGATCCTGGGCTTGTCGATGCCATCTTTCTGGATCGGGATCATTTTGATGCTGCTGCTTAGTCTGAAGTTGCGGGTGTTCCCGGTTTCCGGCTACGGCAAAAGCTTTCTCGACCATCTTTACTACCTGTTCCTGCCGGCATTGACCATCTCGTTCTCGCTTGCACCGGTTTTGATTCGGCCGTTGCGTTCGAAGATGATTTCCGTTTTGACTGCCGATTTCATCGAAGCGGCACGTGCGCGCGGGTTGTCGGAAGGAAGCGTGCTCATCCGACACGTGCTGCGCAATGCAATCAGCGGCACCGTGACCATTCTGGGGGTCAACATCGGTTGGTTACTTGGCGGCTCGGTTGTCATTGAGACGGTTTTTTCCGTGCCGGGCTTGGGACAGATGCTGATCAACGCCATTCTTACTCGTGATTATCCGGTCATTCAGGGGCTCGTGCTCGTGTTCGCCGCACTGGTGATTCTGATCAACCTGATCACCGATCTGTGTTATTCGATATTGGACCCACGCGTTGAGCTGGAGTAGGGGGAGATTACGCTGCAAACGACAAAAACGATCACAAAACCTTCCCCGCGAATCGGACTTCCCTGGGGGTTACGACGGTTGCCCGTCAATCAAAAAATCGGCTGGGGACTTGCGCTTGTACTCATTGTCGTCCTGCTCTCCGTATGTGCGCCGCTTCTGTCGTCGTATGATCCAAACCATAACGATTTGGCGCAAGGTCTAAAAAAGCCGAGTGCCGCGCACTGGTTCGGAACGGACAACTTTGGCCGCGATATTTTTACCCGGATGCTGTATGCCGGGCGGATCGATCTGCAAATCGGGCTGATATCAGTCATTGTCCCGTTGGTTGTCGGAACGGTCATCGGCCTTGTAGCAGGCTATTACGGGGGCTGGTTTAGCACGGTGATGATGCGGCTTGTTGATATCGTCATCAGCTTTCCGTTTATGGTACTGATTATTGCGATCATTTCTATCCTTGGTCCTGGACTCGTCAATATGTACATTGCCATTTTTATCGTGGGCTGGAGCGCGTATGCCCGGATCGTCCGTGCGGAGGTGCTGGTGATCAAGCAGCAGGAGTTCATTCTGGCCGCACGTAGCATCGGGTATGGGAACGGGCGCATCCTGTTCCGGCACATTTTGCCGAACGTGATTTCTCCGGCAATTGTGTACGCAATGTCCGATGTGGTGCTGTGCATTTTGCTCGGCGCGTCGCTCAGCTTCCTCGGTCTGGGTGTTCAACCACCTGCGGCGGAGTGGGGCGCGATGATCGCCGAGGGGCGCAACTACATCGTGAACGCTTGGTGGATTTCCACCTTCCCAGGACTGGCGATCATTCTGACCGGGCTTGGCTTTAGTCTGCTGGGAGACGGTTTGGCGGAAAAAATCGAGAATCAGTAAGGGCTGGAGGGGAAAAGTTGATGAAACTGTTCATTTCTGTTGATATGGAAGGAATATCCGCAATTACCGACGACCAGGACGTGAAGGTCGGCGGGAAGGATTATGAATATGGTCGCAAGCTGCTTACCCAGGATGTAAACGCCGCGATCGAAGGGGCGCTAGAAGCAGGTGTGACGCACATCGTAGTGAACGATTCGCATGATTCGATGCGGAACGTCATCGTGGAGGAGCTGAATCCGAGGGCGGAGCTGATTCGCGGCTTCCTCAAGCCGTTGGTGATGATGGAGGGGATCGATGAGACGTTTGATGCAGTCTTTTTGATCGGCCATCACGGCAGAGCTGGCACCATGGACGGGGTGCTCAACCATACGCTGAGCTACAGCATTCAACGCTTTTTGCTGAATGGCAAAGAAGTGGGGGAAGCCGGATTGAACGCGACAATCGCTGCGGCATGCGGTGTGCCGGTTGTACTCGTGACAGGTGACTCTCAGGTGGCGCAAGAGGTGGAACGTGAATTGCCGGGTGTCCATACGGTCGCGGTGAAAACGGGAATCGGCATGCATACCGCCCGTTGCCTGCATCCGTCCGTAACGAAGCAGATGATCAAGGATGCTGCGAAAAAAGCGATCGAAGACTGCCGCAATATCGCTCCGCTTGACGTGGAGGATTCTTATGTGCTTGAGGTTGAATTCAAATCGACCAAGTCTGCCCAGATCGTCAGCTACATGCCAGAAGTCGAACTGGTCGGTACGCGCACGGTGCGTTATCAGACGAATGATATGAGAAAAGCGATGCCGGTGATTCTGGCCATGCTGCTCCTTGGCTCGCATTAGGAAGATTGCATCATCATGGTAGGAGTGGATGTTGATGAATCCCTTGTTGGAAGTGGATAATCTGGAGGTCTTGCTTGAGACTAAGCAGAGAAAGGTATATGCCGTGAACGGTGTCAGCTTTCGCGTGGAACGGGGCGAAACGGTGGGACTGGTCGGGGAAAGCGGAAGCGGAAAAAGCGTAACCTGCCGTTCGATCCTGCAGTTGTTGCCTCACCCGCAGGGGAAGGTGCGCAACGGACAGATTCGATTCGAGGGAACGAACATGCTGGGATTCACGAAAAAGCAGATGCAAGGAATTCGCGGCAAGCAGATCGGCATGGTGATGCAAGACCCGATGAGCTCGCTCGATCCGGTCTATCGCGTCGGGGATCAATTGGTCGAAACGCTGCTGACCCATGAGAAAATGAGCAAAAAAGCAGCGTGGGAACGGGCGATCGAGCTGCTGCGCCAGGTGGGCATCCCATCGCCGGAAAAACGGGTGCACG
>JBLNEJ010000279.1:0-7791 GCA_050262535.1 Clostridia bacterium | reverse complement strand
AGCTTTCGTTGCAGGAGACGGACCCCTTTGCCACAATTGACTGGATCGGCCAATCAAGCGATACGCAGGCAAATTCTTCGTTATCGTTGCAGCAGTTGCTTGCTCAGCCAGCGGAACAACGCCTTGTGCTCAATGCTTCACTTTATCATAATCAGGTCCTCGCACCGTATACACTCGGTGCTGTGCACGTCTGGAATAAAGAGCTGACGTACGTGGGTGTCTGGGATGGGGCGCTTCGCTTTTTGCCTTACGCCTATATCAGCAGGGTTGGAACGGTAAACAAGACGATGTAGCTGGCTACAAACAAAAAAAAGACAGCCGGGAGTTTTTCCCGGCTATCGATGTTGGGTAGGAATCAAACGCTTGTTTACTTCATGAAAGACCTCATCGGCTGTCAAACCGTCTGCACTGATGACTGGAGCACCCGAGATGGTTTTGCTTTGGTCGCCAAGCACGTTTACATCCTGGCCAGTAATGACGATGGCATCGACCAGTTGCTGCCAGTTGCCCAGCTGTACGACATCATATCCGTTGTCGCGCAGCATTTTCGAAATATGGCCTAGAGATTCTCCCACAGCTACTTTCGGCATGTGTACCCCTCCTGGTTATCCACCTTTTCGTTGTCGCATGAACATCATTTTGAGTGCCATCGGAATGACGCCGAACCAGCGAGACGACCAGTTTTCTTTTGGAGCGTGCTTTTTTCGTTCCGCTTGCGGTGTCTCGACATACTGAACGAACAGCTTGGTCAGGTACTTCAAATATTCCTGAAACGACATGTGAACCGCCTCCTCATGGTTGAAGGAGTTTTCTCTTCACATCTCAGTTTCCCCGGGATGACGTGATTTTATCCATCTGCTCACAAATCTCTTCCACAATTTGTTCAATTGGCTTACCAGTCGTATCAATCTGAATCGGGGCAAAATCGTACAAGCCCGCACGCTCAAGCTTTAACTGATGCACCCGCTCTGCCACATTGCCCGCAAGCAACGGACGATCAGGGTCCCGCTGGACCCGTCTGACAATCTCTTCTTCACTGGCATCCAGAGCGATAACCAACCCATGCGCTTGCAGCAGTTGCCTGTTCTCCTCACGTAAAACAACACCGCCGCCAGTTGTGATTACAAGCCCCTTTTCCTTGCACAAATCGTGCAGAACCCGGCTTTCCACATCACGAAAATACTGTTCTCCTTTATCGCGCATGAGCTCGGCGATGGAACAGCCGACACGGCTGACGATTTCCTCATCCATATCAATTCGGGTCAAGCCGAACCGCTCGGCAAGCGCACGTCCCACCGTCGATTTGCCTGTCCCCATAAAACCGATTACCATGACATTTTCCATACGGTTCACCTATATTCTTTACTTGACTGGCACGGTTATGCGCACCGTTTTTGTTTCCTTATCCAGGCTTACCGCGTAGCCCAGCACCTGGTCAAACAAGCTCAGCGGAACCATCGTCTTATCGTTGATCTCCTGCAATGGTTTTGCCAGCGTATAGTTCTTGTTGTTGAGGATCGCTTTGGGAGAGTTTTTGAATAAGTGAAGCTCATTGCTGCCCGCCTTCATCACGATCGCATTCTTTTTCTCATCGTAGCTGACCAGATACCCGAATTTCTCCATTATTTCACGAATTGGCACGTAAACCGTCCCGTTGCGCTGCCTTGCCGGACTCGTCGGATAATAATTGACGCCGTTTAAGACCGTCTGGTAATAATATTCCACGCGTGGCGAATAGAACGGCGCCTCGTTGAGTTGTTGGACATTCGGGACAAAATAGCGAGCCTCTCCGCCAAGCACCTGCCCCAAAGCTTGATCCAGATGCTCGGGACCGATCACAGAGCCGTGGTAATTGCGCTGCACCCGCTTGAGGAACTCAAGGAATTTCGTTTCCCCAATCTCTTCCCGCAAGTGATGATAAAGCATGGCTCCACGCGAATACCACGTCCATAAAAATTCATCGTTGTTCTCAAACTGATTCAGCCTCTTCGCCAATTTTCCGTAAGGATACTTGCGTTTCAGCTTGTCCGCGTCTGCTGCATACGTCCGCAGCACATCATCTGCCGCAGACTGCCCGTAGCGCTTCTGCTTGTAGTAATAAACGCTCGCCTCCACCAGTCCCTCGTCGACCCAGCCATGCGCCGCTTCGAGAGTGGCCACGCTGTTGTACCACCACATATGGGCGATTTCGTGGGGCAGCCAATGATCAATCAGATTGTTCCAGTACAGATCTTTTTTGATGATGGCCATGTTCGCGTATTCCATGGCAAAAACCGTTCGTTCCGCTGTTTCCGCAATAGCCACACGCGGATACGGAAGGGGGCCGAATTTTTCAATATACACAGGGAACACAGAGCTGGCAATCGCTTTGATTCTCTGCAGATTGTTGATATCAGTCGAGGCGATGTCCACCGTAAGTCCCGGCGAAAATGTCAAGGTTTCAATCTTGTAGTGCGGGCTGCCAACCAGCGTAAAATTGATCAGCTGCTTTCCGCTGTAGTGAATTTCCTGGCGGTTTTGCGGCAGTTTTTTCGGCGAACCCTGTCCCCAAGAGGTTGTCCAGCGAAATGACTCCGGTGAATTGAAATATACCTCATAATCGGCATAATGATACACGAACGGGTCACCATAGCCGATACGCTTTGGCGGCTCGTACCACCTGTTTTGCCGATCCATTGAGCCGAGCATGGGAAACCAGTTGGTCAACGCCCAAATATCGTCCTTTACACCGAAACGGGACTCCCCACGTGGAACCGGCGTCTCGAACTGGACCGTCAACACAGCACGCTGCTGCTGACCGAATGGATTGGCCAACGTCACACTGTTGCCCTGCCTTCCAAACGGCAACACGCGGTCCTTCGTTTTGATCGACTGTACCCTCATCTGGTTCCACGAATAGTCGTACAGATAGAGCATAATCTGGGGTGTTTTCGGGTTGTCAAAAGCAAGTTCGATCTGCCCGTTGATTTTGGATTGTGTCGTATCCAGCGTTGCCCGAATCGTATAAACGGGATGAAGATTCTTTACATAAGAAGGGACAGGCGGTACGACCGAAAACGGGTCAGCGCCTGTCGGGACATTTTGAGCAACCTGCGTTTGAGTTGCGAGCCATTGGCTGATCTCCGGCCATTTCACCACAATACCCGCGGAGGAGAAGATCACCAGAATCGTTAGGCAGATCAATAGGCTGGTTTTATGCATTACTTTCATCGTTATGTACGTCTCCTGACACGGGATTCTTTCATCCCATTGTAGCAAATACGCCTGCTGGGGTTAAGCCTGTCAATGTCTAACGAAGATTGATCGGCTCGATCGACACGTCATTCCGCTTCGCCCATTCATGAAGCTCCTGCAAGAATGCGATTGTATCCACATTTTCCCGATGAATGCAGATCGTGTCCGGTGTCAACTCAATCACTCCGCCGTCGACCGTTTGCACTTGCTGTTCCGTAATCAGCTTTGTCGCCTGCTGAAAAATCTCATCTTTTTTCAGCATAACGCTTCCTTCCATCTCGCGGGGAGCCAGTCGTCCGTTGGGTAAATAAATACGGTCGGCAAACACTTCCTCCGCCACCTGCAGACCGTGTTCCAGCGCAATCTGGACGAGCGAGCTCCCTGATAGCGCATAAAGCACGAGGTCCTCATTGACATCCATGACAGCCTGAACGACAGCCTCCGCCAGATCAGGACGTTCCGCTGCCTCTAAATAGAGCGCTCCATGAAGCTTGACATGGTTCAATTCGCCACCCAACGCACGTGCCATACCATCCAGGGCGGAAACCTGATAAAGTACGATTTCGTATGCTTCCTTCATCGATACGTTCAGCAACCGACGACCAAACGATTGGGGATCAGGGAATCCTGGGTGGGCTCCGACATTGATGTTTCGATGAAAGGCAATCTCAAGCATACGGCAGATCATGTGCGGATTGCCTGCATGAAACCCGCAAGGAATATTTATGGACGTAAGATAGTCCAGTATCTCTTCCTGTTCATTCAACCGGTCGAAACGGAGAGCCTCTTCCATGTCGCAGTTGATGTCTACTCGTATCATTCTCTTCTCCTCTTTCTCGTCAAGCGTATTGGCGAAAGCGCATTCACGTTCCAAGTGAACCCGACCTAGACAAAAGAAACTACCCGATCAAAATGGGGGTAGCTGCTCGAGTTTTCAGGAAGGCTGCATTTGGGCTGTATGGCTTTTTTCCTTGTTGTCCACAACAGGTTCGCCCAGCATCATTTCGGTCAAGGCGATCAATTGGGTTTTCTCCAAGTGATAATCAAATTCCTTTGCCTTGTCTGGCTTCGCGTTATTGTAGGTCGTCGGAATCTCATGACGATACGAACGCTCGACGCGTGTGACGAACGGGAGTTTCTCCATTTGGCGAATCGTGTTGTCCATTGCATCTGCGTCGACATACATCGAAACATAATTTAACCGTTTGGAAACGAAATGGATCGAACCGTATTTGCGCAAATGCTTCGCTACTCGAGGATTTTTGATCCAGACAGCCACCCCGTAGCGCCTTTCGCGAGTGTTTTCCATGCCTATCTTCTTCTCCAATCCGTTCGTAATCTCATCTTCCTTCACACTTCTCTTGTGCGAATGGTGCTTGCTACCATTGTAATCAAAAATGCCCGGTTTCAACAGGTTCTTTGTAGCCATTTTGGCTCAGCGTGAAGCATCTATGTACAGTGCCTGATTCCTGCTTTTTTCTGAAAACGTTCACAGGAACCAAGCCGCTGCTTACTGTTTTTTCTTTTTTGTGCCGCAACCGCAGCTTCCTCCGCTCCCGCAGCCGCTTGCTTTTGCTTCGAGAAACGGATTGTTGCTTGGAACCTTTATCGTTTCGGAGACAGCACCAGCAATCGTTCGTCCCACATGATACAGCAATTCATCCAGATTATTTTCTGCACGCTTGAACGCCTGTACACTGGCAAGCATTTCAAGGGATCGTTTCAGCTCGCGCATCTCACCCGATACTTTCGAGAAGTCAGGATGGTATTTGCCAAAGCGCTGCACTTCCTCATATTCGCTCTTCTTGCGAGTGAACACAGGCAGCAAGCGGAGATATTCGTCGTCTTGTTCCAGCTCGCATTTTGCTTTCAGATAGGCTTCCACTTCGACGGATTGGTTAATCATCTCCGACAAGTCGGATGCCTCCATGATCAGTTGAGCCATGTCAACGGTTTCCAGTGTTTCGATCAATCCGATGCCCCCCCTTCTGTATAATTCTGCTTTTCACCCTATATTGTAGCACGAACCTGCTTTACATGGATGCATTTCCAAGAAAATTCACAGCGACATTACACTTTCAACGTTTCCGGCAGCAAGATTCGGGCACGGTGTATGTCTTCCAGCATGCAGCGATGCAGCTTTTTGCCAGACAACAAGGTAAGGCACCAGAATCCGTTTTCTACCTGTACCTTTGTTACGATACCTTCCCATTCACCATTTTTTGTATCGATTCGCACCGCGAGCTCCAATTCTTGTGAACGTTGAAGCAGGTCGCGCAAGGTTTTGGGATGATACGACTGAAAATGCTGCGTCCACAGCTTCGGGATCGAAGTGAGCTGCGGCACTGTATCTTCATATTCAGGGAACACATTTTCAATCTGATACTCATGCCAGCTATGCTGGAGCGAAAACAAGCCGATCCCGGCGCTTTCCCCGGTCAAATCACCTTGCGCATGCTCCGTAACTGCTGTCACCTTCCCTTGAATCGGTTGGTAGCCATACTCCCGCAGCAGCGCCACAAGCTCACGTTCCTGGGACGGTGCGATGAAAAATGCAGTCTCGGATACGATTTCCCCCAAAAATGGCGCAAGCGAGGGCAGTTCCTTCAACTCCAGCAATACCCGTTTGTCAGCAAGACGCACGCATACGACATGTTCGAGCCTGATTTGTCTCGCTGTTCTCGCCCACTGGTCAAGCAATCCTTTCACCGCGTCCGGAAGGGGATGAAAACAATGAGACTGCAAAAAATCGAGAATTTCATGCTCCGTCGCTCCTTTTGCAAGCTCATTCTGGATTTTGGCTGAGGACAGCGTGCCGCGCACTAACTCTGCCTCATAGCTTACATCTGCATAACGGGCAAGCTGCCAAAGGGTGGAGAGCGACGTGGAACCGGGAATGATCAGGTCTCCTGTTGACTCCATATACCATCCGCTCGCATCCCCGTTTCTTCCCAAGGACGCCCAGTTCCAAAAGAGCCGTCCCGTTTCGTCAATCCCCAGCTTGACGAAGCCGAAGCCAAGCAATGGATGCAGGCAAAGGTGCAGAAGCTCTTCCGCAGCCGTCTCTGGCAAGGAAAATCCGAAATTGCGAAGCCGCTCAAGCACATGCTCAACTGAATGCCAGCCATCTGTCATGCTGCGCCTCATCTCAAAAAAAGCAGCTTCCAGCCAAGGAATCGGCAGTAGATAATGTTCGACAAAGCAATCCAGCAAGTCATCCTGCAGCACCGCTGATGGACTTTGAAGCCACTCGGACAGATTGTTTCTCGACACCTGCAGCGTGCTTCCCTCCATCTGAATCAGACCTTTTCGCAAACCGATATCAAGCATAAGTGCAAGCTGAGGTGGATAGTTGTTGCTCTTGTGCTCGGGCCCAAAAGCTGACACCAGTTTTTCCACATGCTGCGGCTGAAGGGAGAGTACACCCGTTAAACGGGGGATGCTTCGACCATGAATCGTCCGTTTTTTCGTAAGCGGAAAATCCTCGTTGTAAATATGCTCAACGAGGGCAAACATATCCAGATGAATTCCTCGTCCAGCCGGTATATAATAAGATAGTGATTTCGTCAAGAGGGAATTCGAGATTTTTTCATTGGTACCTAATGCCGTGTGAAGCAACAGCTCACGTACTTCCAACGGCATAAGAAACCCGATCTCGCTCCAGAGCTTTCGTCCGGTCAAGACCAATCCCAATCGCCGCAAGCGTGTTAACGCCGTTAACCAGGCGGCACTGCCGGTTTTCGTCAAACGATCAAAATCGCGTTTGCGAAAAAACCCTTGGGACGCTTCGCGGACAAAGAGCTGGGCTGCTTCTTTCTCTTTGTCGGACAACCGTTGCCAAATGGCCGTCATAAAGACGGGATTGCCAAGCCTCTCCTCGGGAGGCTGCGGGTACGACTGTCGCAGCAACTGATCCTGCTCGTTACGGATGGCAAGCTTGGTTGTTTCCGAGAGCATGGAGTAGCCTGCAAGAAGACGCATTTTCTTTTCACCTCTGTTCACCATAAAAAGATTCTTCTATACTACCATCAGGAGGCATGCGAAATGAATACACTATTAGGCCTGCTGCTTTCCGCTTCACTTTTTGCATGGGGAGGAATGAATACCATGCCCAGCCAGCATTCCGATTCATCTGCTTTCGCAGAGCATCACATATCGTACGAGACGGTGAAATCACCGTACCCTAATGCCGCCAAAACCGCGTGGGAATCCATTCGCAAGCAAGGCGGTTACCGCGTTTCCACCGATGGGCAAAAGACGTATGTTGCCATTGGCTTGGGCAAGCGTTCGACCGGTGGCTATAGTGTCTCCGTAACCAATGTAACCCAAACCGCCAAAGGCGAAATCGTTGTCAAAGCCCATGAAAATCGGCCGAAGCCAGGGGCCATGACAACCCAGGCGCTCACGTACCCTTCCGTGATCATCGCGCTGCCGAAGACTTCGAAGCCGATCAAAGTTGTCATGGAATAAAAGGCAAAAGCAGAGGATCATCGCCTCTGCTTTTTCTTTTGTTCACTTTACGTCAACCTCGAATTCCTGTTTGATCCCGTATGGATC
>JBLNEJ010000278.1:0-6834 GCA_050262535.1 Clostridia bacterium | reverse complement strand
ATGGCATTCAGCTTTTCCTCTTTCACGCTGCTGATATCGACGACAACATCCGGCTCGCCCAGTACCTGCCGATGATTGCTGGAAAAAGCAATACAATACAGCACGGGGCGCTGCTCCGCCGGAATCCGCTTCAACGCTTCAATCGTGGCCTCGGCCATCGCTTCATGATCGGGGTGAACGGAATGTCCGGGGTAATAAGTATAGACAATGGTTGGTTGAATTTCCATCGCAACCTGATAAATCCGCTCAGCCATCGCCTGTCTGTCTTCGAATTCCACCGTTTTGTCATGATAGCCCATCAAACGCAAATCGGTAATGCCCAGATGCTTGCATGCCTCCTGCAGCTCACGCTTGCGAATCTTCGGCAGCGTCTCCCGGTTGGCAGTGATCGGACTGCCCATTTGGCGGCCCATTTCCCCGAGCGTTCCGCACAGATACGTGATGGGAGTGCCTGCCTTGGCATGAAGAATGATGCTTCCACCAGGACCATACGTTTCATCATCAGGATGAGGGAATACCAACAATACATGCGGTTTCATTCGTTCTCCCCGCTTTCCGCAGCAAATGGCGCTGTGCTCAGTTGAAAGGCAATGGTCAGACGCCCTTCTTCGTCATGTCCGGCAAGCAGCAAACGGTCTTGATTGCTGTCTGGTTCCCAGTCGGTCAAGCCTTCTGCGTAAATCCAGCCATGCTCCATTTTGAGGCCGACCCGGTACGGGCCGTTTCCGGCGATCATGCCGCGCTCGAAGCGTACGCGCACATTGCGCACGAACGAGCCGACGGAAATCGTCTTTTCGCCGCGCAATACGGCATAGGAGCCATTGGTTGTTTCCAGATGAAGATATACATCACGATTGACAAATTGAGCAAGCAACGGCTGAACCTTCTCCGGTAATAGTGGCTGCATGGGAAAGGCCTCCCTCCTTACGTTGAATCGGATATCCCTATTTTATCTCTTCGTGCTGGTTGAAAAAAAGTGGCTCAAACACTTTGAACGCACTTGCCTTTTTAGAGAAGAATCGGCTCCATGCTTTCCGCGACCCGTTTGATCTCGAGATTTCGTTTGAGCAGAAAATGTTTCATATACGCTTCCAGAAAAAGCACATCGGCCAACCTTCCCAGCACACCCAGCGGCGAGGTATAGATAAACACATCCTTCATCAGCGTACCGCCTTCCATCTCGACGAACTCATGGCGGTGAAAAAACGAGTGGAACGCACCGGAAACCATCTCGTCCACAAAGCTGAAGGGTCGGTCGAATTGCGTGATTTTTGCCGTGAGCCGCTGCTTGAACCCAAAATGGACCGCTTCCCACGTCACCGTCTCACCCAATTCAATCAGGCCGCTCGTCCTGCCCGCAATCGCCCGTTCCCTTGTCTGGGCGGTCGATCTCATATGGATATCGATACTGCGCGCTAGATCGAAGCAGCGCTCAGGCGATGCCTGGATGAATAGTTCGATTGTAATTGTCGGCATGGACATGATTGCTCCTTTTCCGTAGGAATCAAACGAGCGACAGCTCCCAGCGTTCTTCCACCAGCTCCTGACCGGACAAGACCTGCGTTCTTGTCTCCTGGATGGCAAAACCAAACTTCTCGTAAAGGGCACGGGCTGCTGTCAGATCGCGATTGGTCCAAAGCTGGATCGTCTCATACTGCTTTTCCCGGCAAAAATCGATGACCGTCTGAACAAGCTGACGGCCCATTCCCGTCCCTCTCAGGCTTGGTTCGACGAGAAACAGACGAAGCTGTGCCGTTTGTTCGTTCACCTTCGTAATGCCGATCGAGCCTTTAGGCTGCTGGTCTATCTCTACAATCCACATGTTTTCCTTGTTATGATCCCAGCTTTCCATAAACTGCTCCACGCTTTGTGCCACGAAACGACGGAAGCTCTCATCGTAGCCATATTCGTTGGCATAAATCTCGTGATGGGAAGACACAATGTAGGGCGCATCCTCGACGCGAAACGAACGGATCATACCATTCCCTCTTTTCGGTTGTGTTTGTTCAAGCCCGATACCCATGCGTAGACGATAAAAAACAAAGCCAGCTGCCCCGCGATTACGATATGGGGAACAACGACGATCACATCCATGATCAGGAAGGCTGCCAGCATCCCGATGAAAAATGTTGCATGCGAAAGTCTCATACGATAGTGTTCGTACCGATATGAATGAAAAACAATCCAGGTTGCGATGAAATAAAGCAGTACGGAACCGAATACGAAATAAACAAGTAATAGATAGCGGACCTCATGTAAATACAGAAGCTTGATCGATGCGGCAATCATGCTCATCGCCATTAAAATAAACAGATGGCCGTAAATGATTGTTTGTCCCGACGTACGGATGGTCTTGTTGATTTTCGTTTCCCCGTTATCAAAATACTGCCACCACATCGCAATCACCAGGATAAAGGAGATCATCGAGAACGCGATCGAATACCAATCCCCTTTTTGCGGCTGTAGCACAGAAAGGGCGCTGACCACTGATTCTCCAAACAAAATGATCGTCAGCGAAGCAAACCGCTCGATCAAATGGGGGGTATTCGGCGGAGCTTTCACCAAATACTTGCGCCCGAAAAAAGGTACAACGATATCGACGATAATGCCTGCATATAACACGGCGTATCGAACCCACGTATCAAAAAAGATGGAGAAGCATGAGACGACAAGACCAATCCAAAAACGTGTGCCTAGAAACCGGGCAACCTTTTTTCGATCCCCTTCTTCATTGCTTTCCACAACAAGATACTGAATCGCGGTTATAGCCCGCAATCCAATATAGCCGATCAAAAAAGAAACATAGTATTGATCAAAATCAACCGACAAGCTGGACGTCATGATCAGAACAAACAGCATTTGTACAATCATAGAAAACCGCTGATGCAAAAAATCTTGTCCAAACCGGTTAATAAACAACGTTTGGCCTGTCCACGCCCACCAGATCGGGACAAACATGAGCACAAACTTCACGAAATATTCCGGGCGAATGGATCCTTCCTCCACACGAAGCAAAACCTGGGTCGTGGTTGCAACCGCCGCAACAAACAGCAAGTCATAAAAAAGCTCCAGCCACGTGACCTTTTTTTCTTCCATTTTCCGTGCTTCTCCCCCTCTCTGATCAAGCATCGTAACACGAAACAGCATAACAAACAAGGAGGAGGAAAGGGGTCGAAAAAAGGCGACCGTCCCCTCTTCCCTGTATCGGGAAAAGAGGGTGATCGCCTTTTGCATATCGCTAGTCAGACGGAAGCTTCCTGTTGCCGCTGATTGGCCTGTCCCTTGTCCGGTCGCAGGTCCTGATCCCACAACGCCTTCTTCCAAATCAACGTGCTGCCCCCGAGCAAAGAGTTGGAGCGGTTGATCGCGTCGGGGTATCGTTTCATGTCCATGAAAAGCTTGAAATATTGGCTTCCCGTTGAGTAGGCAATGAAAAATTCAGCCCATGAGCGATAATGCCGCTGAACGAGACGTGCAGCCTCCAGCTTCAGCTCCCATGCCTCATCCTCCGTCAAGTAGCGATAAACCAAGCCGATTCGACTGAGGAAGATCGCCCAGCCGCAACCGAATGCAGCAATTTCTCCAGAGGGAAGCTGCGGAAGATGCTGATGGACGACGACCAGGCTTGCAAAGTCCGACTCTTCCCGGGACGCGTCGATGTAGTTTCTGCGGGACGCTTCTGTCAGCGCAGCCAGCTTCGCATGCACTTCCCTATATTCGGCGCGATAGCCATCATCCAGCAGCCAGCGAATTTTGCGTTTCAGCGAGGCGGCATCGGTGATGTTCCACAGACCGAGCACCTGTTTCATCATGTGATTTCTGAACCAGCGCTCGGTAAAATGAAATTCGTACGGAATGTAATAATAGCCCAGCAGGCTGTCCGTACATACGCTCGACAGGCAACGAAAATATTGAGCAAGCTGCTTTTGCCGTTTTCGGCTGTAATCGTTTCGCATGAGTCTTCCCCCCTTTCCTAGGTTGCGAGGATGCGCTGAACCCTGATCGTTCTCCACAGATACCAGAGCAAAACGATGATCAGCCCCCCGGTGAGAACCGGTTGAAATCCGCTGAAAAGAAGCAAAACCAGATAGATGCAAAGATACAACCAGGTCAATCGGAGATACATCACGATCCCAAACCAGAGATTGCTCTTTCGCATCCGTTTGCGTTCGGCAGGGTCAATGGGCCCATCGTTATGCAGATGGCGATTGACGATGATCGACAAATACACAAACGAACCGATATGCTGCTGATCCAATTCATACGCTTCTCTCAACTGCTTCTTGGCCTCTGCCAGCTGTCCCAATCCGGCATGACAACGCCCAGAAAGCACAAGCAGATTCAGGTTCTGGGGCTCTTGCTCAAGCAAAATCGTACAATCCTCAAACGCTTCTGCATAGCGCTCCTGCTCCAAAAGAATCGAGGCACGATGCCAGTGTCCGTCGAAGTCATCCGGCTGCAGCTCGATCACATGATTAAAGCAGGCCAACGCTTCCTCATTTGTTCCGCATTGCAAAAAGTATTTGCCCCTCATCAGCTGAAGGTCCGGATCATGTGGGAACATTTCGTGCGCCTCCGAAAGATACTCCCACGCATCCTCCCACTCTTGATCCATCAGCATCGTTTGCGCCAATTCTCTTCGTTCCAAATAGTCATCGATATCAAATTCAGGTTCGAATGCGACTCGCTGGAAGCAATCGTATCGCAGCTCCATCGATCCCTCAATTTGATGCAGCATGTATGTGATGAAATCGTCGGAATAGCGCTCCTTCAGCTCTTCCGCGCTATCTCTCAATTGAAACGCACGATCAAGAACCTCCCAGACGCTGCGCGGCAAATAGTGATAGTCCTCCAGATAATACAGCAGATAGTCGAGAATCGTTTGTCTTTTCTCGAGATCCCATAGCAGATCGTCAGCAAGAAGCGCCTCCCAAGCAGCCGGACTAACCCGCCTGGAAAAGTCTTCATACACCTCCTCCACCTGATCCAAGAAAACATGAATGGGATCGGAAGCCACAGTGCGACTGTCTGACTCCTCACCCTCATCATCGGGTTGTGAAGCAAAGAAATCGTCTGCATCAAAATCGTATTCGACATCCTCCGATTCCTCGTCAAGCGAATGCTCATATGCCAACATAAGATCGGACGAATGAATGGGCTGTGACGTGGCGGCAGCTGCTGCGGTTACGGCAGGGATCTGCTTTGCCTGCTTCAAGGCAGAATCATACGCCTCCCGCAGACGCTGGTAACCTTCCGGGTCATCCTCAGGATGATGCAGCCGGAGCTTTTTGGCATATGCCTTCTTGATGGCCGACTCATCTCCAGTCGGATCAATCCCCAAAATATCCCATGCACTCACGTGAAATTCATCCACCTTTCAAAATGTTCCAGCCTTTCTTTAAACAGCTCAGCTGCTTTCTTGATTTCCTTTTCGTTTTGCGTCAGCAGCACGCTTTCGAATTGCTGGATGTATTGGGCAATCGCATCGCGTCGGTCGCCAAGCGCTTCCTCATACAACCGTTCTCCTTTGGCGATCAGAAGGCGGTTTTCCGTACGATCCCGCGGGTGGATTTTGATCTCCTTCAATTCTTGCAGGCGTGCCTCAATCTGTTCCTCTGTCAGGCTGCCAGCGTTCTGTTCGATCACCACCCGTTTTTTCTCACCTGTCGAGACGGTCACGACCTCAACCTCAAGAATGCCGTTGATGTCGTAGGTGTACCGGACATCAATGCTTTGTTCCCCTACAGGCGCAAGTGGAACCTTTGCCTTGACCTCCCCCAGCCTGATGTTGTTTTCCACAAGCCGGCTCTCGCCCTGGTAGATTCCGACTGTAATCTGCTTCTGGTTTTCATACGCCGTATAGAGACGTTCCACCCGACTGACAGGAATCGGGGTGTTGCGCTCGATGATCGGGAAAAAATGCCCCGTCGAGATTCTGCCATTCCCCATCTCTTGAACAACGCTTGTCCCAAGTGTATAGGGACAAACATCGGTCAAAATGATTTCCTCCAACGCCTGGTTCCGCTGCTTCAACGCGCTCTGGATTGCAGCGCCCAGTGCGACGGTTTCATCCGGATTGATGTTGGTGTATGGCATCCGGCCAAACATCCGGCCAATTACATGCTTGATCAGCGGCATCCGGGTTGCCCCCCCGATCAAAATGACCGCGTCGAGATCAGCAGGAGACATGGAAGCGTCCCGCAGCGCCCGCTCGATCGGCTTGCGTAAACGCAAAAGCAGTGGCTGAGCAAGCTTTTCATATTCCGTACGTTCAAGCCGCGTCTCGAATTGGTTGCCGTCGATCACAACATTCATCGTAGCGGCCGTTTGCTGTCCCAAAGCCAGCTTGCACAGTTCGGCTTGCTTGTTGATGGCTGACAATGCTTTCGGGTCAAGCAACTCTATGTTCAAATTGTGCTTTTCGATGAAATGGGCGAACAGTAGATTCGTAAAATCTTCCCCACCCAAAAAGTTGTCGCCCGCAATCGATTTGACATCCATAATTCCTTCAAAAAGCTCCAGAATGGATACGTCGAACGTCCCGCCGCCAAGGTCAAACACGAGGAATTTCGTTTCCGGCGCCTCCTGGTGCAGACCGTAGGCGATCGCTGCCGCTGTCGGCTCGCTGATCAGCCGCTCTACCTTCAGCCCGGCAATTTCGGCTGCACGCTTCGTTGCCTTCCGTTGTGCATCGTTAAAATAGGCAGGAACACTGATCACCGCTTCCGTCACCTCTTCACCGAAGTGCGCTTCCGCATCCGCCTTCAAGGACTTCAGTACAAAAGACGACAGCTCCTCGGGTGTAAACGTGTACGGTCCGAGCGAATACTTTTT
>JBLNEJ010000277.1:0-4173 GCA_050262535.1 Clostridia bacterium | reverse complement strand
GATGGCGCTTCCAGGACAAGGCATTCTCGGGAAGGAAGCCGTTTTTCCGCGCTAGGCAAATCAAAGCGCCTTCGGTTGGGTCACCCTTTACCAGCCATCGTCCGCCGTTTTCCTCCAGCATGCTGTTGTTGCACAAAAGACCGATCTGGACCAATCGGTCGAGATCAGGATGATGGTCCGGTTGATCATCCTCACGATGGGCAACTGCAGCATGGCTAGACACAGCTACTTCTTCGACAGCTCCTGTTACAATGGAACCGTCGGGACTGTAGCCTTCTCCCGTGACCATCCACAGCTGGCCAGGTGTGGCGATTGTTTTTACCGTCATCTCATTTTTGGTTAACGTTCCTGTTTTGTCAGAACAGATAACCGTCGTTCTGCCGAGCGTCTCCAGCGCAGACAGCTTCCGTACGATCGATTGTTTTTTGGCCATGCGGAAAATACCAGCAGAAAGCGCAATGGTGATCGTAACTGGCAGACCTTCCGGAATGGCAGAAGCAATCAAGGTGATGGACGTGGAGATCATCTCCATCAACGGGACCCCTCGCAACAGACCTGTTGCAAAAACAAGGCCGCCTACCAGCAAGGCTCCCTTCATAAAGGTCTTGCTGATCGACGTCACTTTTTGCTGCAAAGGCGTAGCTTTCACTTCCTCCGCCTTCATCAATGAGGTCAAATGCCCCATCTCCGTATCCATCCCTGTCTTCACTACCACAGCCAGAGCCTTTCCGCGTGTCACATCAGTCCCCATGTAGACCATGCTTTTGCGTTCGGGCAAGGGGAGCTGCTCCTCTACCGGCTCAGCTTGCTTTGCTACAGGGAGCGATTCCCCGGTTAGCGCTGCCTCGTTGACTTCCAGATTCCAGGCTTGGATAATCCGCAGATCGGCTGGTACGCGATCACCCGCTTCCAGGTAAACGATATCGCCCGGAACCAGCTCTCCCCCTGAAATCTCTTCCGTCCTTCCTTCTCGAATCACTTTGCATGGCGGAGGTTGAAACCTGTTCAGTGCCTCGATGACCTTTTCCGCTTTTTTCTCCTGCATCGTACCGATTGCAGCATTGGCAAGCAGCACCGTCCCCATCGCCAGTCCGTCAAAAATTCCACCCGTAACCAGTGCGAGAGCCGATGCCCCAAGAAGAATCAGCGTTGTAAACTCTTGAAATTGCCCAAAGAAGGAGCGAAGCCATGAAGAAGGTTTGGTCATCTGCAGCTGATTGGGGCCGAACTGGCTGCGCAGGAAATGAATCTGCTCTTCACACAACCCGTGTGTCTCGTGCACGCCAAACTGCCCGAGCACCGCTTCCTGTGGCATGGCATGCCAGCACGGACCGCCTTCAAAAGCTGCGGCGGCTGCAACCTCCCCGATCTGCATATATGGCCCCCTGTCTTTCGCCTCTCCCAACAGGCCATACTCCTGTTCGCTCAGCCGCTTTGCCCGTGAATGGAAAACCAAAGAAAGGCCATCCGCGATCAAATTAACCAAAGGGGCCGTTACTGCATACGGAATTGCCAGAAGCACACCTGCTGCATTCCATATTTTCGTTATGACAAAATGCTGATGGACGATGTGTCGCATACGACGAGCATAATCAATGGTCTGATGGATGTGCTTTACCTGCTCTATCGTGATTGCCGGCACTTCCAGCGAAGTAGAGCGATTCGCCTTTTTCACCAACAGGACATCTTCTTCCTGCTGCCGCAATGCGGTGATTTTTTCATAAAGCTCCGATTCTGTTGCTGACAACCAGTCCACGTCAACCCCATTCTTTTGAAGCAAAGCAAGATCGATATTGCCTTGGTTCCGGATCACACCGACATTCCAGCCTCTTTGCGAAAACTCGCTCAGCAACGCTTTGCCTTCCTCGGACAGATCATGTTCCCGTTTCACCAAAAGCCCCAGGCATTTTGTTGTTTTCGCTAGTTTTTTGACGACAAACTGGACGGAATAGCCTGCTTTTCGCCGTCTTTTGGCTTCAAGCGAATAGTCGTCGCACTCCAGCCCGTTTTCCCGTAAAAAGGCAGCCGTCCCGATCAGTACATCCACATTGTTTACTTTCCCTTTCAAGCCCTCCGGATGCTCTTCCACCTGGAAGGCTGTGCGGATAGTGCGGCCTGTATCGATTGCATGGTTGATGACTTCGTCCTTCCACGGATGGCAGCTCTTCTTGAGCAGACTGGCTGCCATGCTCCAGACCTTGTCCTCCTCCTCATGTGCAACAACCATTACCTTCTCCCCTTCACAGGAGCTGCACAGCAGAGACGTATCTTCCAGCAATACGGTATGGGTTCGGGAAAGCTGGGGCAATGATCCGTTTTCCGGGATGACGAGCCCTTTTTCATGGGAGGCAAGCTGGGCCTGCTTCCAGGTATATTCCTCCGCCATTGTTGCAGGGCGCGGATTGGCAGCAAGCAACACGCCCAATGCCCGCATGGGACTGCGGGTAATTGCCAAAGTAGCCCCTCCGAGAATCATCCCCCATTTTGAAGCTTTTTCACGATAGGAGCGAATCGTCGGAGACAGGTGCGTTTGGCTCATTTCCAGATTTTCCGCTTGCGGTAGAACCTGCTCTCTTCGCCAATTCACGAAATGCAGCAAGCTCAGTCCAGCTAGGACAATCACGTTCTCGCGTACCAGGGCGAGAGCAAGAGCGCTCGTTCCCAAAATGACATCCATGTTCCACTTTTTTTCAGCTTGACCGTGCTGCAAGCCACGTTTCATTAACGGGTAGCCCGTCGCAATGGCAAGAAGCCCTGACAAATAAAACGGTCCAGGACTTCGTGCAAGCGCTGATCTGCCAAGGAAAAGCTGCTTGACACCCAACACCGCAAGCCCCGCAACCGAAAGGATGAGCGGAGTCGGGATTCGCTCTGCTGAAGGTCTTCCCCTCGCATTCATCACCGGGATGCTTCGAAGAGCTTCGGGAATGTCCATCTGCGCTTGGTATACGGGCAAATCGATCGTAGAAGCGCTCGATGTAGTGACCGCTGTGGCAGCGACCTCTTTCCCCAGTTCCGCTTCCACTTGTTCATACGTGGGCTCAGCCTGTTCACCCACAGATGGAACAAGCCTGCTTTCGATTGAACGTATGATCGCGCATATTTCATCCAGTGTACAAAGTCGATGATCATAAATAAGGAGCAATCTGCCTGTCCCGGTACACGGCTCCACACGAAAAAAAACGTTCCGTTGGTGAAAAGCCTTCTTGAGCATTTGGGCTGTACCGTTATTTTGTTTTAAACCAAAGACCTCAACTCGCACCCTCCCGGGGATGGCACGAATGAATCGTTCTCTTGTCATAACCGTGGACATGGAGACTCTCCTCAATTCAATTTCATTGTCACGATGTAAATACTCTTGTTCAGTTTGAACGGTCGAAGGGATGAATATTCGTAAAGGCAGGGGAATAATGAATCCACGTTTCGTTATACGGTTTCAAACTGTTCCTTTTGCGACAGGAACCCCTGCGTCCGAACGACGAGTCGTTTTCCAGCGTCTTGGCTTACTTGACGGGCAGCCTCCTGTAGATACCTTTGGCTGTCAAACGGCTCATGCTTTCCAGTCTTCAAGCTCCTGTAGCTTCCATCCGTCTGCAAGATTCTTGCTTTGACATTATCCTGGAGGCAGAAGGCGAGGTATTCTGTTAGCCGCTTGCGAATGTGGGGCGCATGGACCGGGATCAGCAGCTCCACTCGCCGATCCATATTTCGCGTCATCCAGTCGGCACTTGCCAAAAATACCTTCTCTTCACCCCCATGATGAAAATAAAAGACGCGGCTGTGTTCCAAAAAGGTGCCAACGATGCTTACGACCCGGATGTTTTCACTGACTCCCTTGATACCTGGACGCAAACAGCAGATTCCCCTTACGACCAGATCAATCTGTACCCCTGCCTGGGAAGCGGCGTAAAGCTCCTGAATCAGAATCTTGTCGGTTAATGCATTCATTTTGGCGATGATGCGCCCCGTCTTTCCCTGCTTGCTCCACTCCATTTCCTTTCGGATCAGCAGCATGAGTTGTTGCCGCAGCTTGTCGGGAGCGATGAACAGTTCAGTCAATGCAGGGGATGAGGAATAACCAGAGAGGTAATTAAACAGCAGAGATGCATCCTTGCCAACCGTTTCCCTGCTCGTAAACATCCCAAAATCGGTATAAATCCGCGCTGTTTTTTC
>JBLNEJ010000276.1:0-3929 GCA_050262535.1 Clostridia bacterium | reverse complement strand
ACTGCCAAACGGCTGGATGATCGCCATCGGCAGCTACGAGGATGATTTGCTGCAGCCGATCAAAAACATCAAGCTGACGATGTTTATCATTGCAGCCTGTGGTTTTGCTGCAGCCGCCATTGCGGGAATTTTCATTGTTAGCAGAATTATCGGTCCGATGCGCAAGCTTGTTCTGGCGATGAAAGCAGCGGAATCGGGCGATTTGACCGCAAAGGTACCAGTAAAAACCTCCGATGAGTTGGGCCAACTGTCTGCCATGTTCAATGAAATGATGGAGGGATTCCGCAAAATGCTGGCGGAAGTGCAGGATGTTTCCGAACAGGTAGCGGCATCATCACAGGAATTGACCGCAAGCGCGGCCGAGAGCGCAAGAGCCTCGGAACAAATCTCGATTGCGGCAACCGATATCGCCAGCGGCTCCGATGCACAGAAGGAAACGGTTCAGCATACGACCAATTCGCTTCACCGGATCGGCAAAGACATTGTGCAAATCGCCCAATATGCCGAGCATGTCAACAACGACTCCCAGGTTGCCTATAAAAATGCGAACGATGGGGAGAAACGACTCGGTGAGCTTGTCCACGAAATGGACGAGATTACTCGAAAAGTGCAATCGACGGAAAAAGTCATTCGTGATTTGGGCGCCCAGTCGGAACAAATTCTCGGGATTATCACGATTATTCGGGAAATCAGCGATCAGACCAATCTGCTTTCGTTAAATGCAGCCATTGAAGCAGCGCGGGCCGGCGAACAGGGAAAAAGCTTCGCGGTCGTTGCGTCTGAGGTGCGCAAGCTTGCGGAGCAATCAGGCAAATCGGCGGAAGAAATTTCCCAGCTGATCCATGCGATTAATAACGAGATCAGAGATGCTGTAAGTGCAATGGAAAAAACAACGGAGGTTGTCCGCTTGGGTCGAGAGGGCGTTTCTTCAGCTGGTGAAGCGTTCCAGCGGATATTGCGATCGGTTGATGACGTGAACAAGCAAATCACACGAATGAATGAATCCTCACAGGCGATTGCCCGCGATACCGAAAAAATTGTCGAGGATGCGGACCGCGTCGCAAGCCTGGCTGAGCAAGCCGCCCGTGATACACAAGAGGTAGCTGCCGCATCCGAGCAGCAGACCGCGACATCAGAGGAAATGAGCGCCGCTTCCGACATGCTGGCAGAAATGGCAGAGAAGTTGTCAGAGCAAGTAAAACGGTTTACAATTTAATGTACACAACATTTGAATCCACTTTTCGTAAAGTGGATTCTTTTCTTGGTCGACAGCTTGGGAGCATTGCTGCCGGCAGCGGTGACGAAGGCTCTGCCAAAAGCTTGGCGGAGCCGCATTTACGAGCAAGGAAGGAAATGGGAAAGGAGGGGCGATGATGGCGCAAGAATCACTTCCGCTGTTTGCCGAAACCTATATACGCGGACATGTTGTCAGTGAAATTTTTTATAATGAAGAAAACTGGTACGGTGTGTTCCGTGTGAAAATCGAAGAGACAACGGAGCCGATCAAGGAGACGGAGACGGTCGTGGTTGGCCATTTCCCTCGTCCCCACGTGGAAGAGCTGTATACATTTTACGGGGAATGGAAGGTTCATCCGAAGTTCGGAAACCAATATATGGTGACGCGTTATGAACGGGAGACCCCCAAGACGAAATCGGGCGTCGAGCGCTATTTGTCAAGCGGGTTGTTTACCGGAATCGGAAAAAAACTGGCGAAGCGCATCGTTGAGCACCTTGGCGTCGATGCGTTGACCGTAATCGCCGATGATCCGGACCGGCTTGCGGAAATTCCCGGAATCTCACCAACCCGGGCAAAAATTATTTTTGATTCGGTGATCGAGCATCGATCCCTGGAACGCACGATGGTATTTTTGTACGAGTTTGGTATTGGCGTCCATCTGGCGCTGCGGATTTATCAAACGTACAAGCTGGCAACAATGACGGTGCTTACCGAGACGCCCTACAAGCTGATTGAGGATATTCAAGGGATTGGCTTCAAGCGAGCGGATGAAATCGCACGGTCGACCGGCATCGCCGCATCCTCCCCAGAGCGCTTGCAGGCGGCTGCGCTCTTTGTGCTGCAGGAGGCTTCCTACGGGGAAGGGCATGTGTATCTTCCAAAAACTGAGGTATGCCAGCGGGCACTGCAATTGCTTCAGGATTGCGGCGGCCATGCATTTACGTTCGAACAGGCGGAGGGTGCGCTCGAAGAGATGCACATCGCCCAGAAGGCATACTGGGATGATGACGAAAAAATATACGTGCCTTCCCTGTTTTTTGCGGAAATCGGCTTTGCGAAGCGCGTCCGTTTTTATGCCGATCAGGATTTGAAAACGGTATTTCCCGCTTCCGAATTTTATCGGGCGTTGGGGAAGGTTGAAGAAGAGCTTGGGATTACATATGCGCAGACACAGCGGGATGCGGTGGAGAAGGCGGTATCATCCGGCTTCATGCTGCTGACAGGGGGACCGGGGACTGGAAAGACAACCGTGATTCGCGGGATTTGCCGTGTTTTTTCACAGCTTCACGGGATCTCGCTTGATCCCAAACAATATGATGCGCATGACAATCCGTTTCCCATCCTGCTGGTTGCCCCCACCGGGCGGGCTGCCAAGCGCATGACTGAAACAACAGGACTTCCAGCCATGACCATTCATCGTTTGCTCGGCTGGGACGGACAAAATTTCGAGCACGACCAGGAACGGCAGATTCGGGGAAAGTTGTTAATTGTAGATGAAATGTCGATGGTCGATATTTGGCTCGCCAATCAGCTGTTTCGGGCATTGCCGGATGATATTCAAATTATTTTGGTGGGTGACCCGGATCAGCTCCCTTCTGTCGGCCCCGGGAACGTTCTGCTCGATTTGCTGTCCGCCGACTTTTTGCCGCGCGTCCAGTTGACCGATATTTACCGTCAGGCGGAGGAATCCTCGATTATCCGCATGGCGCATGACATTCGGCAAGGAAAAGTGCCTGCGGATTTGCTGGATTTTTTACCGGATCGCCGTTTCTTCACAAGTTCGCCACAAGATGTCGTAAAAATTGTGAAACAAATTTGTGCGGGCGCCGTAAAAAAAGGGTATACGGCAAAAGATATTCAGGTGCTCGCCCCGATGTACAAAGGTGTAGCCGGGGTCAATCAGCTGAATGAAGAGCTGCAGACCCTGTTTAATCCCGGTTCCGAGCAGAGGCGGGAAATTACATTCGGGGAGACGGTGTTTCGCACAGGCGACAAGGTTCTGCAATTGGTCAATAATGCCGAGGAGCAAGTGTTCAACGGCGATATTGGTGAAATTGAAGCGATTTTTCGCCCGAATGAAAATGAAGAAAATGAAGAACAGATGGTGATCTCGTTCGATGGCCGAGACGTCGTATATCGGAGATCGCAATATCACCAGTTAACGCTCGCGTACTGCTGCTCTGTACACAAGTCGCAAGGAAGTGAGTTTCCCATCGTCATCATGCCGTTTGTCCGCAATTACTACCGGATGCTCAGACGAAAGCTGGCATATACCGGCATTACCCGCAGCAAATCGTTTTTGATCATGTGCGGGGAACCGGAAGCACTTCGGATGGCGGTTGAAAATGATGATGAGGGGATTCGCTACAGCTTTCTGAAGCAGCGTCTTCAGTAAGCGGACTGGAACAGTTTGCTTCGTATGAGGACGTGCCCTTCCGCCGGATACTATGGATGCGGGAGGGATGTCCCTGATGCGTAAAGCGCTGGATGTCGTTGGCTCGCCCATTTTATCGCTGGGGAGCGGACGTACATTGGGTGTTGTTCGTGACATACTCTGCGACGCCTCCGGGCGCACACTGGGAGTCATGACCCAACAGTCAGGTTGGCTGACGGACGGGCTGTATATTCCGTTCGAAGCGATCCATTCAGTGGGCAAAGACTTCCTTACCGTACATGACGAACACGAAAGACT
>JBLNEJ010000275.1:0-11505 GCA_050262535.1 Clostridia bacterium | reverse complement strand
GGCGTTTTTTTTGTACGGACTCATGGGAAGAATCGTATGAAAAAACCTTTATCCCCCCGAAAACATACAGTGTAGCAGTGGAGCAAAGCAACCGGTAATTGAGGGGGAGCGTCATGAAAATTTGCTTTACCTGTTATCTGGAGGAATACAAACCAAAGGGCAATGTGCTTCAGTTTCTCAACCTGCTCAAAGCAATCGATCAGAAGGTTGACCAGCTTCCCGGGAAGCAGCAAAAAAAGGCTGTGATCGATTGCGTGCTGCCTTTCGAATTTGACAGCGCCAAACATCGAATGTCATTTCGGCACGTACACTTCTATAAGGCAACGAACCTGGCCAAGAAGGTTGCTGAGCTTGACAAAAAAAAGAACTACGACTTTCTGTTTGTCCGTGGACGCAAAGAAGCAATCGACCTGCTGCGGGAGAACCGCAAAACGGCCAAAAAACTGCTGTTTTTGACGATCAATTATAATTTGAACAGCCCTGCGAACATCACCGAGCTGCGGCATATATTTGACAATTCCCGCGTCATGTTCTTTCAATCGGTTCCGCTGGCAGAACGCTTTAAGGCTTACGTGTGTGAAAATGGTCTTTCCCCAGACGAGGCATCGAAAAAAATCGGAGTCCTGCCCCAATTCGTAACACCCTATCCGGAACAAAAGCTGGCGGCGATTCGGAGGGCCATTCCGCCTCAATTGATTCAGGTTGGTGTCATCAGGCCGAGATACGGGCTTTCTGTAGCGGTTCGAGCCATTCGCCTGATCCGAAAGCAGGTTCCCAAGGCAAGGCTGCACGTCCTTCACCCGTCCATCGTGCCGAAATACAGGAAGAAGGCAAGAGCATTGCTGAAAAGGCGAGGGGTCAAGGATCATGGCATGAAATCGGCTTGGGAAACGAAACGAATGATTGTCAAAAACGGGATCGGCCTGGCATTGATTTATGACAATACACCCGACAAGACCCCGTCCCATGCGTATTTGTCCCGTGTGCTCGAATATATGTCGCTCGGCGTACCGGTCATCACGACACCGACAAAAGGAAACATCCATTTGCTGGGGCAAGGCTATCCGCTGTTTGTGCAGGATGAAAATGATATTCTCCGCTGTTATCTGAAGCTGCTGATTCCGGAATTTTATCAGCAGATGAGCAAATATGTGTACCAGATCGGACAACAGTTTTTGACCCAAAATGCCGTAAACGAGTTTTGGTCGGTTCTGAACAGCAGGAAAGGGTGAAAGTGAACGCTTTCCGCATAAGCTGGCGGGAGCCATACCCGGACTTGCAAGGGAATACTATCTGATTACCCTTCGTGCCCGTGCCAGCACTCCTTTTGGATATTCGTGCATGTTGAGAATGCTGATGCCTTTCTCTTCCGAAGCATGTAGCATTAGATCGCGTCCCAGACAGACGGCAACATGGCCGATCTTTTGCAAGCCTTTTCGATGCTGACGTTTGCGGGTAGCAAAAAAGAGCAGATCTCCCCTGCGAACCCGGCTGAGGCTCACCTTTCTGCCCTTTTTGCATTGTTGTCTGGATATGCGAGGCAAACGAATTCCGTGTCTGCCATAAATATATTGGGTAAAGGAGCTGCAATCAAATGTGCCAGTTGAGCCGGGGGCAGCGCCAAATTCATAGGGAGTCCCCAAATAGTTCATTCCTAGAGCGATGATGCGATTCGCTTTCTTCCTCCACGAAGGCACCGGTATCCCTCCTTGCTGCTGTCGTTTGTACAACAGCATATGTGAAGCGAAACGGTGCCCGTCTGGACGAATGATCGATCAGGGCAAAGATAGGTTATTTGCTGCGGTTTTCCTGCTTTTGGCTTTTACCCAAGACAATGCCATGCCGCAAAGGATGACTCCGCACAGCGGGTACAACCACTCCACCGGCAGCAAATAGCCAAGCAGCGGGCCAACAGCCGCCCCGATATCGACCAGAACAGAATAGCTGGTCAAAAAAACGGCACCGGCAGACAAACCTGCAGCCATCCGCGATGCCGCTGCATCCGCCAATGTGGTGATTGCTGTTGCGGTCATCTGAAGCGCAAGAATGGCGCACAGCCAGAGTAAATCGGGGATGCTCGAAGGAATCAGGGCAAATAACGGTGCCGCACAGAACAAGGTGACGGCCATCATTCGCTTGCTACGTCCAGGCGTATCCGAGCTTCTTCCAACGAGTGGAGCAAGAAACGGCTCCCACATCCATCGAACCGCCGAGAGCAGTCCTGCCAAGGTTACAGCCCCGATCCAAAACCCGAACAAGTCGAGGCCCGAATCAAACCGATTGCTGACGGCGCGGCTAAGCGTCGAGGTAATGACCCCTTGATAAAGCATGGCTGTCAGCAAGCCGGTAGCCGCAACCAGCAAGGTGCCGCGTTGGTTCAGCAAGCCCCAAAGCGATCGCTGCTGATGGGTGGCGGCGGTGGCAGGCTTGTCTTTTCGGGTAGATGCCGGAATCCAAGGCAGCAGTAGCAAAGAAGCAAAAGCCATCAAGCCGAATAAAGCGGCAGTCGGCTGCAGTCCCCAGCCTTCTGCGAGAATCGCGCCCAGCAGCATGCCGCACAGGCTGCCCAAACGGTACAAGCCGTTGTACGTTCCCATGTTTTTGCCGTGCTCGTGCTTGAGGGAAACATCGGCGATCAGGAACAGCGCGCCAAGACGCAACAGCGACCAGGTGAAGCCCCAGAGCGCGCGCAGACCGAGCCAGACCCAAAAGCCGGTGGCAAACCCATAAGCGGTGGTGGTGAAGGCTGCCAGCAGAACCGCCAGCAGCAGTCCGCGTTTGACGGAGATTGCTTGCAACAGCCATCCGACCATCGGTCCAAGCGGCAGCCTGACAAGACGGTTGATCGACAGCAGGATGCCCACTTCAACCAGCGAGCCTAGGCCAAGCTTTTGCCAATATAACGGAAGAATCAAGTAAATCATCGAATCGCCAGTCAGGCAGAGCGCCGTAATCAGCGAGATGGCGATAACGGACCGGTTGCGGTTTTTCATGCAAAATGCTTCCTCTCATGGCGTTTGAACGCACTTTTCATTCTTTTACTATAGTCCAGGCCGTGTGAAGGAAGAAGCGTTTTTTATCAACAAAGACAAAAATGTTTTCTAATACAGAACATATATTAACATTGACTAATTAATCGAGCGGTGCTACCATGAATTTTGTCTAATAGAAAACAATTATTTTCTATACAAAAACCGAAAGGGGAAACTAACAAAATGAACAAGCAGCAAGTCGCCAATACCATTTTGGCAGTCGTATTAGGAATCATCTTTTTCGTACACGGATTGGCCAAGTTCCAAATGGGCTTGGACAACGTAGCAGGCTGGTTTGGTAGCATGGGCTTGCCAGGCTTCCTCGGTTATCTGGTCGCATTCGTGGAGCTGCTCGGCGGTGCCGCGTTGATCGTCGGCTTTGGCGTTCGGTACGTATCGGTGGCGCTGGCACTTGTCATGATCGGTGCGATCATCAAGGTGAAGCTTGCCAACGGCTTGATGGGCTCTGCTGAGGCGCCGGGGTATGAGTTGGACCTGGCATTGCTGGGGGCAATGGTTTACTTCATCATCGCCGGTGTGAAAGGGCCAATCGACCGGAGGTTTGGAAAGAAAGAAGCATAAATAAAGACGAAAACTCCCGGAAACGGGAGTTTTTTACGTTTGTAGATTGGAGCGAAGGTTTGAAAAAAGGAACTTCAATCAAATCGTCGAACATCGGGGGGGATCCACGGTTCGTTTTTTTAGGCCCGATAAAAATATAGTGCGTCCGTCTTAGTTCGTTATTTTTTTGTGCTTAACTCAATATGTTCTGTTATCCCATCTACCGTAACTGTTCCCTGAATCACTTGATCCTCGTGAATAAGTGCTCCTCCTTTGCTACCTGAATGGAGTTTAAATGTCTTTTCTTTAGGAGGAGTGACAATGTCGTCATGCATAGAACTTCCCCCTACCCCTTCGGCCTTATAGGAATAGTCTATTTTTTTTATATTTGCTAATTCAGATACATCCCCTTTGTAAGTCACCATAAAAGTTATATTTTGCTCAGTATCGTATTTTTTGTTCTTATTATCAAACACTTCTGTGGCCTCAACAGTCAGTTCAGCATTCCAATTGGCACTTTCGCCTCTGAAAGTATAATTATGTTTTTTTGTATCTATACTGTTACAACCTGCTAATACGAAAACCCCTAGTAATACGATTAGAATGAGCATCAATCTTCTTTTCATAAATGTGCCCCCTCCCCCTTAATTAAAGCAAAGGCCGATAACGTAACAGTTGCTAACGACTTTTCCCTTAGAGGTAGCACCAACCACGTTTGCTGGTGCTACCTCTAAATTATTCTAGCTCTGATTAACCAATTCCTACCAGAACTTCTCAGTGTGCTGCCCCGTTTCGTTGCGTGTACAAATCTCCAACAACTCGCCAATCAAATTCATAGTTTACAGGTAGGAATTATGTGTATTACAATGGGATAAAAGGAACGAGCGATTTGGAGGGAACCCCGATGGAACAAACACTGCGCATACCTTATGGCCAAACTGAGCTGGCAGCCATTTACCATACACCTGACCAAACCGAAGCGGCGTCCACACCCTTGCTTGTCATTTGCCACGGATTCATTGGCAGCAAAACCGGTGTGAATCGTCTGTTTGTCAAAGCGGCTCGCGAGTTCGCCAACGATGGCTATCGCGTCTTGCGCTTTGATTACGGCGGATGCGGTGAAAGTGAAGGGGACTACGGCGCTGGCGGATTTGATCGGTTGCTTGAGGAAACGCAGCATGTACTCGATTTTGCTTTTGGCCTGGAAGGCGTTGACCCGAGGCAGGTGTTTTTGCTAGGACATAGCCTTGGTGGAGCGGTGGCACTTTTGTCAGCGATTCGCGATCCGCGCGTGCGCAAGCTGATCATGTGGGCGCCGGTAGGAAATCCGTTCCACGATATCGTGCGCATTGTAGGGGAGAAGGAATACAGCAACTCATTTGTCCTGCCGTATATCGACCATGAAGGGTTTGCCCTGACCAACCGCTTCTTCCGTTCGTTGGCCGACTACAAACCGCTGGAGGACGTACAGAACTTTACCGGAGATGTGCTGCTGCTTCATGGGACGAACGATGAGGTCATCCCGGCGAAATACAGCTTCTTGTATCACAGCGCCTTCAAGCTCCGCAGAAGCGGGAGAAGCGACAAGGAAATTATTTTCGGTGCAGACCATACGTTTTCATCGATTGACGGGGTTGGGCAGTTGATTCATCACACCCGCAGATGGCTTGCTTCTGTTCGGCAGCAGACCGTCACGCTGGCAGAGGATTGCCGCGAGCAGCAGCTTCCGTTGTTTGGATGCGTATAATAACAGAGACCCTCTTTGCGATGAATGGCAAAGAGGGTCTTGTCTGTTAAAGCCATAAGTTGAAACGATCAGAGCGTCCGCGTGCGATCCTCCGAATAGCTGGCAATCAGCAACACCGCCGGTTCGTCGCCGACATTTTTCACCCGATGCGGGACGCAAGACTTCCAGGAGAAGGAATCGCCTTCCTCCAAGTACGCTTCATCTTCCCCTTGCTGTGCCATAACCTTGCCCTTCAGCACAAAATGGCACTCCTCACCCGGATGCACGCTCGGCTCATCCTCGCTTGGATAACCGATTGGCATCTCAATCAGACTCAGGCGAAGGCCTCCTTCGGCAATAAGGTGCTCGATCGTAATCCGATCCTTCCCATAGGTGCTGAACGTGCGCTCGTTTTTGCGCACGATATTCATTCGCTCTTCCTTGGCAAGCAGCAGGTAAGGGAGCGGGACATTGAGATAAGTGGCGATGCTCTCCAGCGTTGCGATCGAAGGGGAGGTTTTGTTGTTTTCCACATGGCTCATAAAGCCTTTGGACAGGCCAGTTCCTTCACAGAGCTGTGCAATCGTAATGCCCTTGCGCTTGCGAATGGCGCGTATTGTTGAACCGATATCCATATCGTTAACCACCTAAATGTTACGTCATATCAAACATATGTATATCGTAGCAAAAACACGAAAAGGTTTCTAGTCTGCGCTGAATATGCTATACTCGTTGCAATCCAATACTAACCTTCAGGGCAGGGTGCAATTCCTGACCGGCGGTGATGGCCATGTGCCTTAGCCCGCGACTCTCCGCACGCCCTAGAGCGGGGACTGATTTGGTGAAAATCCAAAGCCGACGGTAAAAGTCCGGATGGAAGAAGGTTGCTTGAGCGTTAGAACGCCTATTTTTTTGAAAAATAGGTTTTCTAGCGCTTGTTCCCTATGCCCTGGTTTCATCTTTGATGAAGCTGGGGCTTTGTTATTTCGCTAAGTGGGTGCAACTGACAGGTTAAGCGGGAGAGGGGGGACGAGACAATATGCAGACGGAACAGGAACGATTCATGCGTTTGGCATTGGAGCTGGCAAGAGGAGCAAAGGGGCAAACGAGTCCCAATCCAATGGTGGGCAGCGTCGTTGTGAAACACGGCGCGATCGTCGGCATGGGCGCCCACCTTCGGGCAGGAGAGCCGCATGCGGAGGTGCATGCGCTCAGAATGGCAGGAGAAAAAGCAGACGGTGCCACGATTTATGTGACACTGGAGCCGTGCAGTCACCATGGACGGACACCTCCATGCGCTGACGCGATCGTGGATGCAGGTATTTCCCGTGTTGTTGTGGCCACGCTTGATCCCAATCCATTGGTGGCGGGTCAAGGGGTCAAACGGCTGCGGGAATCGGGAATCGAGGTGATCGTCGGGGTCTTGGAGGTAGAGGCAAGACGGTTGAATGAAGTATTTTTTCACTACATTGCGACGGGACGGCCGTTCGTCACGATCAAGACGGCCAGCACGCTCGACGGCAAAATCGCTGCGAAAACCGGTCACAGCCAGTGGATCACCGGGGAAGAAGCGCGTCGCGAGGTTCATCAGCTCAGGCACTGGCATGATGCCATCCTCGTGGGCATCAATACAGTGATTGCTGATAATCCGGCGCTGACGGCACGGTTAATCGAGGATGGACGGCAGCCGGTCCGGGTTATTTTGGACAGCACGCTGCGGATGCCGCTAACGGCACAGGTCGTGACAGACGGACGAGCCCCGACCTGGATTTATACGACAAGACGGGCAGACGCCCAAAAGCTGGCACAGTTTCAGCAGCTCGACAAGCAAGGTGTATCGGTGGTTGTATTGGATTCGGAAAAAATTGAGATCGCCAGGCTGCTTGACTCGCTCGGCAAAAGGGGGATCAGCTCCCTGCTGGTTGAAGGGGGAAGCCAGGTCAACGGTGCGTTTTTCGATGCGCAAGCCATCCAGAAGGTGATTGCCTATTTTTCCTGCAAGCTGGCGGGAGGACAGGCTGCCCCGGCGTCGTTCGGCGGCGAGGGCAAAGCATCCATGCACGATGCGGTTTGGCTCGAAGAGATTGACATGGAGCGGATTGGCACCCACGATTTTCGGATCAGCGGATACCCTCGCTGGCAAGGTAGCAACTGATAGGACGAAAAAGGAAGTGTGCGGATGTTCACGGGAATTGTTGAAGAAATGGGCAGTATCGAGCGGATCGTTGGCGGCTCGCAGGCAAGCATCGTCACGATACGGGCAAGCAAGGTGCTGACGGATGCTCATTTGGGCGACAGCATTGCCGTTAACGGCGTGTGCTTGACCGTCACGTCGTTTTCCGGCGACCGCTTTACCGTCGATGTCATGCCGGAAACGATGAGAAACACAAATTTAGGATCACTCAAGCGCGGCGACCAAGTCAATCTTGAGCGGGCGCTTGCCGTCGGAAGCCGGTTGGGTGGCCATCTTGTATCCGGACATGTCGATGGTACGGGCAGTATTGTGGAAAGGCGCAAGCATGCCAACGCGGTGCTCTTTCGGATTCAAACCGACGCCGCCTTGCTGCGCTACATGATTCCACGCGGCTCCGTCACGATCGACGGGATCAGTCTGACGTTGGTGGAAGTAAATGAACACGACTTTTCAGTTTCCATTATCCCGCATACGCTTGAGCATACTTGTCTGGACGACAAGATGCAGGGCGACACGGTTAATCTGGAGTGCGACCTGATTGGAAAATACGTGGAGCGACTGCTGTCTGTACGTGTGGAACAGCCAGGCGGGAAGGGACAGTCCCGGCTGACGGCCGACTTTTTGCGCGAGCATGGATTTTAGTCAGAGGGAGAGGAAAAAGGAGGCTTACGATGTTTCATACCATTGAAGAAGCGCTTGACGATTTGCGGCAAGGCAAGCCGATCATTGTGGTAGATGATGAAGACCGGGAAAACGAAGGCGATTTCGTTTGCCTGGCGGAAGCGGCTACCCCCGACATGATCAATTTCATGGTCACCCATGGCAGGGGACTGGTCTGCGTACCGATCACCGAGGAGCGGGCAAGCGCCCTGCAATTGAAGTCGATGGTCGAGGTGAATACGGACAAGCAGGGAACGGCCTTCACTGTTTCGATTGACGAAATTTCGACCCATACCGGCATTTCGGCACCCGAACGCTCGAAAACGGTATTGGCGATGATTGACGAGACGAAGGGAGCGGAGTCATTCCGCAGACCGGGCCACATGTTCCCGCTTGTCGCCAAAAAAGGAGGCGTATTGCGCCGTTCCGGCCATACGGAAGCAGCGGTTGATCTCGCTGTTCTTGCTGGCAGCTATCCGGCAGGGGTCATTTGCGAAATTATGAACGAGGATGGCACGATGGCACGGCTGCCGCAATTGACGGAGATCGCGGCGCGGTTTGATTTGAAGCTGATTTCGATAGAAGAGCTGATTCGTTACCGGACAAGCAAGGAATGCCTGGTCAAACGCGAGGTAGAGGTACAGCTGCCGAGCGAATACGGCGATTTCCGGATTGCCGGCTACACGAACCTTGTCGATGAAAAAGAGCATGTGGCCCTGATCAAGGGCGACATTCATCCGGACGAGCCCGTCCTGGTACGCGTCCACTCTGAGTGCTTGACAGGCGATGTGTTCGGATCGTTTCGCTGCGATTGCGGACCACAGCTTCATGCAGCGCTGCGCCAGATCGAAGAAGCGGGAAAAGGGGTACTGCTCTACATGCGTCAGGAGGGCCGCGGCATTGGCTTGCTGAACAAGCTGCGTGCCTACAAGCTGCAGGAGCAGGGCTTCGATACGGTCGAAGCCAATGAGAAGCTTGGCTACCCGCCAGACTTGCGCGATTATGGGATCGGTGCGCAGATTCTCAAGGATTTGAACGTGAGCAAAATTCGCCTGTTGACCAACAATCCGCGCAAGATTCGCGGTTTGAACGGGTACGGCCTGGAAGTGGTAGAGCGTGTGCCCATCCAGATGCCTGCGCAAAAGCACAACGAGCGTTATCTCAAAACGAAGCATGAAAAGCTTGGACATTTGCTGAACAAAATCAAGGAGTGAGCTGACTATGAAAACATTCGAAGGACATTTGGTCGGGACAGGACTACGGATTGGCATCGTCGCGGGACGATTTAACGAGCTGATTGTGAACAAGCTGGTAGGAGGGGCTTTGGATGCGCTGAAGCGCCATGGTGTAGCCGAAGATGACATTGCCTTGGCGTGGGTGCCGGGGGCGTTTGAAATTCCGCTGATTGCCCGCAAAATGGCCGAGTCCGGCAAATACGATGCAGTGATTACACTCGGTGCAGTGATTCGCGGGGCAACGCCGCATTTTGACTACGTGTGCAGCGAGTGCGCCAAGGGAGTTGCGTCGATTTCGCTGGCGACCGGAATCCCGACGATCTTTGGCGTGCTGACCACGGACAGCATCGAGCAGGCGATTGAACGCGCCGGAACGAAAGCGGGCAACAAAGGCTGGGATGCCGCAGCGTCAGCGATTGAAATGGCGAATCTGGGCCGATTGATCAGCCTGTAAAACAAAACAGAAACAAAACAGCCCTCCGCGCAGCTGAATGCTGCTGGAGGGCTGTTTTTCCACAAATGAAGCTTATTTGTTGTTGTGGGAACCGTCGCAGTGTCCTTGTTCATTTTGCGTTTTACCACAGGCGCATTGTTTAGCCATTTGCGACACCTCCTTTCAAAAAAATAGATGCTTTATAAAATTAATACCATTACATATCGTTAGTGTCAACGAACTTTTCCGTCACACAGTCCCTCCAGAAATGGATGAATTCCGATTGACTTGTGTTGGTTGGTCTGTTACGCTGTTTTTGTAAATAACGATAATTGTTTTTTATTATAAAACAAAAAGAAGGGAATGACCAGCATTGATGCCATCGATTTTTCTTTGTCACGGAGCTCCCTATTTAGCGATACAGGATACCGACTATACCCAAAGCTTGAATCAACTGGGCAAAACGTTGGGCAAGCCGAAAGCCATTTTACTTTTTTCCGCGCACTATGAAAGCCGTGAGCAGCTGCTGACCAGTACCGATGGGGAATATGAAACGATTTATGACTTTTCCGGCTTTCCGCGTGAATTGTATGAGATTCGCTATCCTGCGAAGGGCTCGACCGACATGGCAAGCAAAATCCAGACGCTGCTGGCGGATGCAGGCATTCCGTCTGCGGCGGACACCGTTCGCGGATTGGACCACGGCGTATGGGTATTGCTGCGCCATCTTTATCCCGATGCCGACGTACCGGTGATCGCGGCATCGATCAACCGTCAGCTTTCCCCTCAGGAACAGTACGCATTGGGTAAGGCCGTTTCCCGATTGAAACAGGAGGATGTGCTGATTATCGCCAGTGGCGGGACCTCCCATAACCTGCGCATGATCGAATGGGATGCGACCAAGCCTGCCGAGTGGACGGTGAAGTTCGATGATTGGCTGCTTGAAAAGATTTCCGCCTGGGATCAGGAGGCACTGTTCGATTATCGCAATCAGGCCCCTTATGCTGATTGGGCCGTACCACCGTATGGAAATGAGCACTTTGTGCCACTTTTCATCGCGATGGGAGCAGGCGATGATGTGAAGAAGGCGACGGTGCTGCAGCGAAGCTATGAGCTTGGCACACTCAGTCTGATCGGGTTGCAGTTTGGATAAAAACAGAGAAACAATGCATGGGCCTGCTCGATAAAGGAGCGGGCCCTTCCTTTTGAAAAGGACAAACAGTACCATTTGTTGGTTGACATATAGGGTAGGGGTGTATACTATATATTAACAAAGAGGATATGGGAAAATCCCCTCCCTGCTCTTTCTGGGCCCGATAGCAGGGAAGACCAAAAACCAACCTCTTACTAAGCAGAAAGGGGAATATACGATGTCAAAAACAGATGCAAGCATCTCCTTGGCACTACCTGATCCACGACGATGGATGGCTTTGCTGCTATTGTGTGCTGCTCAGTTTATCGTCATATTGGATACATCGATCATCGGGGTGGCACTACCCGCGATTCAAAACGCCCTCGGCTACACACAAGCAGGATTACAGTGGGTGTTTAACGCCTATGTTATTTTTTTCGGTGGATTTTTGTTGCTAGGCGGGAGGCTTTCGGACCTTTTTGGAGCAAGAAAACTGTTTATGTTCGGTTTTTGGATTTTGACGATAAGCTCT